>JAIYAV010000056.1 GCA_027488855.1 Saprospiraceae bacterium | reverse complement strand
TCCCGCTGGTTTTGATTGGGGTGTTTGGATTTGGATATGGGTGGTGGCGAAAGCGGAAGTATGCTACCATTTAAATACTAACCTTGCAACAATCCATAAAATCGATTAAATTGGCGAAAAATCATTCACTACATGATTACTGAAGTAGAAATGGGGCACCTTGCAACCGTACACCACCAAAGAGCCATCAAGAAGTTGGTTTTTGGATTGGAACGCCTGTTTCAAAATGGCCAAATTCAATTAGAGCCATTGCCTGAGACGGATATAGACCCCGGTAACCCGGAGAGCAAATGCCCGGATATCATTCTACAAGACAATCAACAATCGACTGTACCGATCATCATAGAAATTGCCACGAGCCGTGGTGCCAAAACGGATTTTTCTAAAATGCGCCGCTTGATTGACAGCACCGAATACGGCATTGAAGAAGGCTTTGTGCTCAATTTTGAAACTGGTGCTTGGCTTAAATATTCCAAAACAAATGGGGCTGTGGAAGAAAACCCAGCCTGGTCAGACGTGCTGGGCCTAAATTTCAGTGAATTTCTTGCCTGATTTTTTCATTCAATCGAATCATTTAACCCAAACGCATGACCCGTACTACCTGGTTACTGCTCTCCTTTTTTTTGCTTGGCATTATCGCTATTGGTTACGTCTATTTCAATCGCGAAGACGCCCTCATGCGTGGCCTCAAAGCCGAACGCAATTTTGCCGTCAAAGACATCAGTCGCCTGCAAAAAATCTTCATCGCCCAACGGGATGGAGAGACTACCTTATTGGAAAAAAAAGGCTCAGAGTGGCTCTACAACGGCAAATTCAAAGCTCGTCCTAATGCCCTGGAAAACCTGCTGGATGCCATTCAACGCGTTGAAATCGACCACATCCCCGCCAAAGCCGCCATCAAAAACATCGTCAAAAACCTGGCCGGCGAAGGCATCAAGGTAGAATTGTACGAATCGAGTGACCAGCCCATCAAGACCTATTACATCGGCAGTGGTACCCAGGATGAACGCGGCGTGTACATGATCATGGATGGTTTTGATCAGCCCTTCGTTTGCCATATTCCCGGCTGGGAAGGCAATTTGCGCTACCGTTACAACTTGCGCGGCGATGATTGGCGCGACAAAACAGTGTTTGCCGAAGATCCCGACAACATCCAAAGTGTGAGCATTGAATACCCCAAACAAAAAAATCGCTCCTTCAAACTGGAACGCAAGGGCGGCAGCAATTTTGACATCCGGCCATTTTACGAGATTACCCCCAATCTGCGTTTGCCCTACCGTGAGGGCAGCGCCGAAGCCTTTTTGATTGGTTTTGAAAGCCTGGTGGCCGAAGCTTTTGAAAATGAGACCCCAGCCAGGGACTCCGTGCGCCAAATTGTACCCTTCAGCGTGATTACGCTAACCAACAAACAGGGCAAAACGACTCAAGCCAAATTGTTCCCTATTTTCCCCGAATCGGTCATGTCCCTTGATCCCAAAACCGGGCAATGGATCAGTTCTGATGGGGCTACAGTGGAGCGTTATTTTGTAGACCACAGTTCGGGTGATTTTATGCTGATTCAGGATCGGGTATTTAGGAAGGTGTTGCGGGGCTTGGATTTTTTTTATGGGCAGTGATAAAACTCCTTTAGTTGAGCAGCCGTAAAAAACTGGACCTGCGGTAGGCTCTAAAGTCTGCGACCGTCGAGCTTGACGCCGCAGGCGGCAGTAAAAGATCGACGAGCGCCCACGTAGTGGCGGGTAAAATGTTGACAATCGCTCCGATAATTTTTTTCAAAATGAGACGCAAATCCTTTATTCAGTTGATGTTGTTAACCCTCCTGTCTTGTAAGCAACCGGACAAACCAGTTCAGTCATCAAAAATCACCCATTCTCATCAACAAAAAGACAACTCAATCTGGGGCCACCGTTTCAAAATCTCTGGCGATTTCGACGGCGACGGTCAACAAGAAACACTAACGGAATATTACTACAGCCACCGCGACCAAAAAGAAACCAATAAATATTTCAAAGGCATTGAAGATGTATGGGTCTTGTATGACTCTGCCAATGTTCGCAGATGCCAATCATTTTTGCTTTGTAGCAATTCAAAACTGGATACCATCCCGGTTTCCGGCATTCTTGGCCCAATTTGGCTCAAAAACGAAGGTGATCTGGATGGTGATGGAGGTGATGAAGTTTCTTACGTAACCAGCTATCCCCAACAGTCTTCGGTCAACTTTTGCCAATTGTTGAGTTACAAAAAGAACCAGTGGAAAGAACTATACACGTTTGAAATTCGGGAATGGCAAATCCCACCTCTTCCTCAAGCTGGAAAAACTTATGGTCTGATGGGTAGTGATGGATTGTATGAAACGGATGATGATGATAGTTTAAATCAGGAGCTGGTTAAGGCTTTTAATGCGTTTCCTGGTTTTGTGACCAAAATGAAGGACGGGAAGGTGAAGATTTATACTTTTACGGAGATGGCGGAGGATACGGTGGTGGTTTTGGATTTAAAAAAAGACAAACGCAACAAATAAAGCACCAAAAACAACGTTTAGCCAAGGTGATTTTCCGAAAAGAAATGCAGAACAGACCTTAAATAATACCAAAATGAAACACATCGCAACTTTTTTATTCTCGCTTTTTACATTTACCATTTTTGCCCAAACTGCTGCCGAACACCTCCAAAATGGGATTGCAAAGCACAACCAAAAAGACTATAAGGACGCAATCAAAGATTACGAAAAAGCCATCAAGGCTGACCCCAACTACAAAGAAGCCTACTTCAATCGAGGCATTTGTGCGCTGGCTTTAAAAAATTTCAAACTAGCCATGAGTGATTTTGACAAAACGATTGAGTTGGATCCCAAATTCATCAAAGCCTATTACAGCAGAGCAAGCGTTTGGGTTAGTCAAGAAAAATACCTGGAAGCTTTGCCCGACCTCGATAAAACCATTGAACTGGATCTTGCTTTCCCTAATGCCTTGACTTTGCGTGGGCAAATCCGAGCCCAAACTGGCAACAAAAAAGGAGCTTGTGAAGATTTCTCCACGGCCAAACAAAATGGAGACAAACAAGCTGATCGTTACCTCGCCCAGTTTTGTGGCAATGAGCAGTTACAAGGCGAATCATTTATGCTCAACTGGCCAGAGGAAGAAAACTGGAAAATTGGGAATAGCCAGCAAAATGCTCAAATGGCCATGTTGGAATTGATCCATGCCAATGAGACGCTGGACAATTGGACCGAAATGGGTACAATGACCTCATTCTTTGGCTCCAAACCCATTCCAATGGATCAGGTGATGAACATCATGTTTGAACAGGCCAAACTCAATGCACCCAAAGCAAAGTTGACTTTTATTGAAAAAGATGAAACTGCTACTTATCCCTGGATTATTTTTACCATTGAATCCCCCAATTTCAAAAATGACAAAAGGCCGGAATCTCAACTCTGGTACATCACCCAGGGAAAACAAGCACTTTATTCTAATTTCAGAGCCATCAAAGAGGCCACCATCCCCGATGTACTGAAAGAGAAATGGATTAAGTTTTTCAAAACTGGGCAAGTAGTGAATAAATGATGTTGGATTCTCAAAAGGAATCAGCGAAATACGTGTTTCGATTATTTTCATGTAGTTCTAATAAAATTCACTATTTCGTTTAACAAATAACCATCAAAACATGAAAATTAAAACCCTAACTACTCTGGTATTCACCTTACTCTACGCTTGCACACCATCCAACAATTCACTGGAAGAAGTAGTGATTTCTGCAAAAAGAGGAACAACATCCACTGAAAAAATTAAACCTAACTGGGGCTATCGTTTTAAAATTACCGGAGATTTTGACGGGGACGGTAAGCAGGAAGCACTGACTGAGCGCTTTTATAGCCAAAAAAATCGTAAGGAGACCAATAAATTTTACCACAGTATTCATGATCTTGAGATGTCTATTGACTCTTCCAAAATCAAGCGCTGTAAATCATTTTTAATTTGTACCGATCTAAAAATTGATACTTTTTTTACGGAAGGAATTCTAGGACTGCGTTGGCTCAAAAACGAAGGGGATCTTGACCAGGATGGTGGTGATGAGCTATCTTTCGCAATAGTTAATTCGGGCGGTGCTTCAAAAACGCTTTGTTTTATTTTTAGCTTCAAACATGGGGACTGGCATGAACTACACAAATTTGATATCCAGGAAGACCAACTTCCTCATTTGCCAGGAAAAGGAAATCTCTATTTGGAAACCGGGGAATATAGTCTTTTATACGAGCCGATTAATGATAGCTTAAATCAAGAACGTATAAAAAGCTTAAACAATTTTCCTGGTTTTATTACCAAATTGAAAGATTCCAAAATAAGTATCCGTACCCAAGATGCAAGAGGACAAATCAACACCAGCATTGTTGATTTGAAAAAATAAGGCACAGTAGTAAACTGAAACAGAGAATACTGCAACTACAGTAGCGGGTAAATATTATCCCAATTTGTTCAACCGCTGCCGCGGTTGCGGAACCCTGTAAAATCGCTGAAACCGCGGACAACCGCGGCTATTCAAGATTCAACCGCTACCGCGGTTAGTCGGGGATGATCTATATCAGCTGTCTAAAACAGTTCATCCCTAAAATCCACCAACTTTTCCCCACCCAATCACGTAAAACCCACAAAATTTCCCTTTATTTGTCTATTCGTTCCAAACCTACACTAGTATCGGATGATTAGAACAAACACCGTGATTGGCCTCATCATCGCACTGTTCTGTTGCGCCTGTTCCACCGAGCTACCGCCGGAACTGGAAGCAGAACTCGCTGCCCTCCCCCCTGACCTGGATTACAACCTCCACGTCAAACCCATTCTTTCCGACAAGTGTTTTGCTTGCCATGGACCCGACAAGGCCAAACAAAAAGCAGGCCTGCGCCTCGACCTTCCCGAAGGTGCTTACGCCCAACTGGAAGAAAGCCCCGGCAAAGTGGCCATCACCAAAGGCAGCCTGCGCCGCAGCGAAGTCTTTCACCGCATCCTTTCCGATGACCCCGAGTACCTCATGCCCACGCCCGAGTCTCACCTCAGCTTGAGCAATCGGGAAAAAGCCATCCTCATCCAATGGATCAAAAACGGGGCAGAATACCAGCCACACTGGGCTTTTGTAGCCCCAAAAAAGGCAAAAATCCCCAGTGTAAAGAAGTCCAATTGGGTCAAAAATCCCATTGACAACTTCGTGTTACAAAAACTGGAATCTGAAAAACTCCAGCCTGCGCCGGAAGCCTCGAAGGCTGTCCTCCTGCGCCGATTGTCGCTCGACCTGACCGGCCTCCCTCCTACCCTGGCTGAAATCGACGCTTTTGAACAAGACAAATCACCCAATGCCTACGAAAAACAAGTAGATCGATTGCTTAAATCGCCCCATTACGGGGAAAAAATGGCGGTAGACTGGCTGGATTTGGCGCGTTTTGCCGATTCCCATGGCTACACGGTGGATCGCCTGCGCGACATGTCGCCTTACCGCGATTGGGTCATCCAGGCCTTCAATCGCAACCAACCTTACGACCAATTTATCCAGTGGCAATTGGCTGGCGATTTGCTGCCCAAACCAAGTCGCGACATGTTGATCGCCACCGCTTTCAACCGCAATCATCCCCAAAATCTGGAAGGCGGCATCATCGAAGAAGAATTTCAAACCGAATACGTGGTGGACCGCACCAACACCTTCGGCGACGCTTTTTTAGGACTTTCGCTGGGTTGTGCGAAATGCCACGACCATAAGTACGATCCACTTTCGCAGGAGAATTATTACCAGATTTTTTCCTTTTTCAACAACGTCAAAGAAGCGGGCCAAATCTCCTGGGATGGGGCCTTGCCCACCCCAACTTTGCTCCTGCCGACCAAAAAGCAGGAAGCAATGCTGGCTGCCATCCACCAATCCATTGCCGAGCAGGAACAGCAGGTAGAAAAACTCAGCACCCAAACGATAGCGGCCTTTGAAGAATGGCTAAAAAAGGGCCAACAGCAAAAACTGAGCACTGAAAAGATCCCCCAATCAGGTCTGCAAGCCCACTACAGCTTCGATGCCAGCGACCTGAAAAACCAAGTCAACGCCAAACAAATCGGCATCATGAAACGGGAAACGGGGATGACCGGGGATAAGCCCAATTTTGTCCCCGCCAATTCCGGCAAAGCCCTCGCGCTCGATGGCGACGTATACCTTGACCTGGGCGAAGTGGGCGTTTTTCGTAAATCCGAACCCTTCAGCATTGGCATCAAAGTCTTGATTCCAAAGGCTTTAAAAGAAGGCGTATTGTTCCACAAAAGCAGCGCCGAACGTTTGTACAATTTCCGGGGCTTTCACGTCTACCTCAAAAATGACCGCCTCGAAATCAATATGGCGCATACCGCCCCCTCCAATGCCCTTACCCGCGTGAGTCGAGCCCCCGTGCCGCGCGATCGCTGGCTGCACCTGACCCTCACTTATGACGGGTCTTCCCGGGCTTCGGGGTTCAACTTGTACCAGGATGGGCAAGTTCTCGCGATGGAAACCACCATGGATCAGCTGTACAAAGACATCCTCCTGGTGGGCAATCCTCAACCGGGTTTACAAATCGGTGCCTGGTGGCGGGGCCTTGGCTTCAAAGGTGGGCAAGTGGACGACATCAGCGTATACAATCGGGAATTGACGCCCTTTGAAGTGAGTGTGCTGGCGCAAAAACAGCCTTGGGCCAAGGTAGCGAGCAAACCAGTGGCACAATTGAGCGAAATGGAAAAGGGACATTTATTGGCCTATTACCAACAAGCTGTTTCGCCTCTCCTGCAAGAAGCCCGCAAAACCCTCCAAGCACGTCGCACCGCGCTATCCGACTCCATCGAGCAGGTCGAAGAGTTGATGGTGATGCAAGAAATGAAACAGCCGAAAAAGACCTTCCTGCTGAACCGGGGCAATTACGACATGCCTGGCAAGCAGGTTTTTCCCAATACGCCAGCCTCCATTTTGGCCTGGCCCAAAAACCTGCCCAAAAACCGCTTGGGTTTGGCCCAATGGTTGTGTTTAACCGAACATCCCCTGACAGCTCGGGTGGTGGTCAATCGTTTTTGGCAAAACTACTTTGGCACGGGCCTAGTCAAAACCACCGAAGACTTTGGCAACCAGGGCGAAATGCCCAGTCATCCACAATTGCTGGATTGGCTAGCACTGCGTTTTATTGAATCGGGTTGGGATGTCAAGGCCATGCAAAAACTCATTGTTTTATCCGCCACCTATCGGCAGGATTCCAAAGTGGACAAAACCTTGCGGGAAAAAGATCCCGATAATCGCCTCCTGGCGCGAGGCCCAGCTTTCCGGCTTTCCGCAGAACAAATTCGCGACAATGCCCTAATGGCCAGCGGCTTATTGAATCCAAAAATCGGCGGCAAAAGCATCAAACCTTACCAACCAGCGGGCTTGTGGGAGATCAACAGCGCCAATTATGAGGCAGATACCACCGATGCAGTATACCGCCGGAGTTTGTACATCGTAGTCAAGCGTTCGGTACCGAATCCAACCTTGGCCACTTTTGATGCGGGTTCGCGAAGCTACTGCGTGGTGCGAAGGCAGAAGACGAATACACCCCTTCAGGCACTGGTGACCTTGAACGATCCGACTTTTATTGAAGCTTCCAAAGTATTGGGGGAACAGATGTGCAAGATAGCGGATGCACCCAAGGCAATTGCTATGGTGTATCGGAAGTTAACGGGTTTACAGCCTTCCAAGGCGGAATTGGCTTTGTTGTTGCGGTTGCAACGCGTCGAGCAGGAGAAATTCCAGCAGCACCCAGAAAAGGCCAAGGGCTGGTTGGCAGCTGGTTTGTACAAACTGGACTCCAAACTGGATCAAGCGAAACTGGCCGCGAATGCGGTGGTGGCGAATACGATTATGAATTCGGATGCGACCCTGAGTAAGAGGTGAAAATCTGGGTTTAAGACTATATTCCAGGTATGGTACAGATTAACGCGACAAAAGTGGTGGCCGGCAATCTGCCAGACTGAGCCGACCAGCGGCATAGCCGCGAAACGTCTGTAGCCAAGGGAACGAAGATAGGTTTTAAAGGTGCGTAGCACCGAAACAATAACACGATTTTCAGATGAATTGTACGGATTTAAAGGTTTCGGTATGCTGCACCTCCATCCAACATTCGAACTTTACATCTAATGACGTTACGCGGCGCTGCCGCTATTCGCCTTTGTCTGGCTAATCGTGCAAGCCCAGTTTTGTAATTTCAAAATTAAAGTGTTCAAGCAAGATGTCAACCCATAATCATAACCACGACCCATTTCGGCTCCATACCCCCGAATTTGATTCCTTGAATAAACAATGGGATCGGCGCAATTTTTTGCTCAAAACGGCGCTGGGTCTAGGGGCAATCGCTACCGGGACTTTGTTGGGCACCCGCTCGATTTCTGAGGGAGCTTCGGCCAATCCGGGCGCAGATTTCCAGCAAGCGATGTTGGACGCATTGCCCCATTTTGCCCCCAAAGCCAAAAGGATCGTGTACCTGTTCATGAGTGGGGGGCCTTCGCAATTTGAAACCTTTGATTACAAACCCAAGCTCCAAACCCTGTTGGGCCAAAACTTACCCGATTCGGTACGCAAAGGCCAACGCCTGACCGGAATGAGCGCCAACCAAGCCAGTTTACCCATTGCTCCTGCTTTTTGCAAATTCAATCAGCATGGGCAAAGCCAAACCTGGGTCAGTGAACTATTGCCCCATACTGCCAAAGTTGTCGACGACTTGTGCATCGTCAAATCGGTTTTTTCCGAAGCCATCAACCACGACCCGGCACTGACCTTTTTCCAAACTGGCAATCAGCTCCCGGGGCGGCCTTCGATTGGCTCCTGGATCAGTTATGGCCTAGGCTCGGACAATCAAAACCTGCCGACTTTTATCGTTCTGGTCTCCAAGGATGCTCCCCGCGACCAACCCTTATACGCCCGTTTGTGGGGCAATGGTTTTTTGCCTTCCGAGCACCAAGGGGTACAGTTTCGCTCAGGTAAAGACCCCGTTTTGTTCCTCAACAACCCGGAAGGGTACGACGGCGCCGACCGCCAGGAGATGCTCGATTACCTCAAACAGCTCAATCAACTGCAAAACGAGGCCTACGGCGACCCGGAAGTCAATGCCCGCATCGCCCAATACGAAATGGCCTACCGCATGCAAACCTCGGTGCCCGAAGTGATGGACATTTCTGAAGAAACCGACGAAACCTTTGAATTGTACGGGCCCACGAGTCGCGACCCGGGAACTTACGCGGCCAATTGTATTTTGGCGCGTAAACTATTGGAAAAAGATGTTAAGTTCGTACAATTGTACCACCAGGGCTGGGATCACCACGGCGGTTTGCCGGGAGGCATGAAGCAGCAATGCCAAACCATCGATCAGCCTACGGCGGCCTTCATCACCGACCTCAAACGGCGGGGTTTGTTGGAGGATACATTGGTGATCTGGGGTGGGGAATTTGGGCGAACAGTGTACTCCCAGGGTATCCTCACCGCCGACAATTACGGTCGAGACCACCATCCGCGCTGTTTCACGATGTGGATGGCGGGTGCCGGGGTGAAAGCGGGTTTCAGTTATGGTGAAACCGATGATTTCAGCTACAACATTGTCAAAGACCCCGTGCATGTGCATGATTTTCATGCGACTTTGATGCACCTGATGGGCATTGACCATGAGCAGTTGCTTTACAAGTTTCAGGGGCGGCGCTTCCGTTTGACGGATGTGCATGGGAAAGTGGTGAAGGGGATTTTGGCTTGAATAGCCTGCTACGCAGGGCTTTTTTTTACCACCTAAGAAACTAAAGGCACCATAGAAGCACCTAAGAAAACGATCCTTTTTATTCAACCCAACATACATCAGTTATGCATCCACGCAGAAAATTTATTCGCAATGCCGCTTTGGTCTCCGCTGCCGCAGTGGCCAGTCCCAGCTTTGGTTTTTCCATTTTGCATCCAGAGCTCCAGCCGGATGAAACCATCATTGGGCATGGCGAATTCACCTACAAAGTCAACAAAGGTTGGGCTAAAATCAGCGCCAATACCAACCCGCTGATCAACTGTCACGAGATGGTTCAGGACAGTAAGGGGCGTTTGATCATGATTGGCGACCATACCAACAACAACATCCTGATCTTTGACCAATCGGGCAGTTTGCTCGATTCCTGGGGGCACGCCTACCCCGGTGGCCACGGCTTGACCATCAGTAAGGAAGGAGGGGAAGACTTCCTGTGGATCGTCGATTGTGGGTATTACCAGGACAAGTACGGGGCAGGAAAAGCTCAGTCTGGCCAAGTCATCAAAACCGATCTGACCGGGCGCATCATCTTCAGCATTGGGCACCCGCGCACCATCGGCATTTACAAAGATGAGGAGCGTTTTCAACCGACCGAAACCGCAGTTGCCCCCAATGGCGACCTCTACGTAGCGGACGGCTATGGCTCCGATTACATCATTCAGTACAACAGCAAAGGGCAGTACATCCGGCACTTTGGTGGCCGCAATAATGCCAATAAGGAACACAACCTGGTCAATGCCCACGGCGTGGTGGTCGATACCCGTGATCCGAAAAATCCGGTGCTGGTTTGTACTTCGCGGGAAGAAAACTGCTTCAAAGTCTTCAGCCTCGATGGCAAATACATCAAGCGGATCGATCTACCGGGTTTGTACGTATGCCGCCCAGTTTTGGATGGCCAAAACCTGTATGCGGGCGTGTGCTGGTCCAAGGATGCGGCGGGCAACCGGAAAGGTGATTCTGGTTTTGTGACCATTCTCGATGCCAACAATAAGGTAGTGTCCAACCCTGGCGGTACAGCACCGACTTACAAAAACGGCGTATTGCAACCTTCCCTGGCACTGACTGAACGGATCTTCCACCACGGCCACGATGTTTGTGTGGACAATGACAAAAACGTTTACGTTTGTCAGTGGAATGCAAATCATAGTACTCCCGTAAAACTAACCAGAGTCTAAATGGGCTATTTCCACCCCTTGCTGGTTCATTTGCCCATCGGCTTTTTGCTGCTGGCCATTTTGATGGACCTTTTGGCTTACCGCAGCGCGTTCGTTCAGTACCGCGCTGCGGTACCCAGTACTTTGTTTTTGGGTTTTGTGGCAGCACTTTTGTCTTGTGGCACAGGTTATTTGCTGGCCAATTCGGGCGATTATGAGCCCACGAGCCTACAAACACATCAACAAGCCGGCTGGATCGTAGCTGGTGCAAGTGGCGTACTTTGGTTGCTCAGCGGCGTGTTTTTTCGGAAACAAAGCCAGTCAGGATCGCGCTGGATGAGCGCCCTGTTGTTGGCTCTGGGCGGAGTGATTGCCTATACCGGGCACCAAGGTGGTAGTTTGACGCATGGCAGTGATTACCTCTCCTGGCGGGCGGCGAATGAAACTGAAAAACCAATACGCAGGGTTACTGTAGTCGATAGTGCCGCCTTAGAATTGCCAAAGGTCAATCCCGATTTGCCGCTGGAGGTGGATCTTAAAGCGGTTGAACAATTGCGCAAATTGGGATTCAATGTGCGGTATATGTTGAAACGGCCCGTGATGCTGGACATTACTTTGCCTGCTCAAGCGGGAAAATCTGCCGCTGAAATCATGCCTGACTTACAAGCAGTAGCGCCCAGTATCGTTTGGTTGAATTTGTCGGACAATGGGTTTTCGGAGAAAGATTTGACTTGGTTGAAGGCTTGCCAGAATTTGGAGAAACTGAAATTGGCGAAGAATCCAGTTGGGGACGGGATCCTGGAGATTTTGACAGGTTTAAAACATTTGGAAGCTGTGAATTTGAATGAGACGGAGCTTAGTGAGCCAGGGGCAGATCGCTTAAAGAAGGCTGGAATTAACAGGGTCTATGTTTGGCGGCTTAAAAAATAAGCTAGTTGCTAGAAAAAATTTGGTGATTATTTTGTTTTTATATTTGACTACATTAATCCCAAAGTTTATCTTGCTTGCTATTTCATCACCGATTGATTCCATTCCCATGCACTCTACAATTAAACTGATTTCCCTGTCTTTTTTGCTTGTTGCCACCACATCCGGGTTTACACAAACACTGGAGCAACTGGAAGATAAAATCGCCAAAACCTGGCAAGATAGCTTAGCCAAACACATCCCTTTTTTCTATTTAACAGATGAGTACATAAAAGTTGAAAATGAATGGGATCGGAAAATATTTAGCCTTGAAAATAAGGATGTTGTTCAGTATCTCACCTTGAAAGGGGGATTAAAACCGGATGTTGGATTATTTAGCGGGAAAGTTTTTGTATCCATTGCTCGTAAAGCCCTCAAAGGCAGTGAATTTCACCTGTCGCTTTATGGCAAAAGTTCAAATAACAACGATATAAAACCAACCCTCGTCGAATTTGGAAAAGTCGTTTGTGATTGTCAGGAAAAAAAAGCTAGAACCATTGACCCCATTAAACTGACTTACAAGCAACAAGATTCCCTGAAAAACCAATATTTAACAGAATGTTTTCAGGTAAACCTAGCCGAACATCGTTCAAAATTATTTTTGGATTACAAGTTCCAGGATCAATATTCTAGCAAACAATTTAGCAGCATTACAACTGGCTACTTTATGACAAATTGCCCGACCATGGTCAATGCCAGTGCAGATCTAAAAGCATCCCTATGGGGTGATGGTATTTATCGGCAACTTAGGAGAAACTACAGCAGATCAGCCTGGAATGTAATCGATGCCCTTAAAGAACAAATTACTGACACCTTAAGCAATCAATTCATTAGTGTTCAAAATTTTAAAGGAGCAAAAGCTACTTTGATCAAAGCACAAACTGCTTTAAAGTCAAATCCTACAGCCTATAGTATGACCCGGCCAGAGGATGAAGCAAAAAAAGAAAATCGTACGACTCAAGCATTTAATTTTATAGCCAATAAAAAGGCATTGTTCCAATTGGTAGTTGAATACGAAACTGATCCTCATAGCAAATTGAAATCAGTAGTGTTTATACCAAGAGAAAAAATCAAGAATGTTCAGGAATTGGACAAAATCCTAGAATCTAGTCCTCCACCTCCACCTACCGAGGAGCTACCCAAAAACGACTAGCGCTAAAAATTTTACCAATTGTTACGATAATTTCTTAATCTAGGTTATTGGCATCAAACCCCAACTACACCGATCTTTGTACCGTCAATTTGATTGTTCATTCAAACAAAAAACAAAATGGCCAATACCGTTTTGCATAAAGCCGAAACAAGGGGCCACGCCAATCACGGCTGGCTCAACTCTTACCATACCTTCAGTTTTGCCAATTATTACAACCCTGAGCGGGTGCATTTTGGCGCACTGCGGGTGCTCAATGACGATACTGTTGCAGCGGGCATGGGTTTTGGAACCCACCCCCATGACAACATGGAAATCATCAGCATCCCATTGGAAGGAGACCTGGAACACAAGGACAACATCGGCAACACCACCGTGATCCGCAATGGCGACATCCAGGTAATGAGTGCTGGCACTGGCGTACAACACAGCGAGTACAACAAGAACCGCGACCACTTGGTCAAGTTCCTGCAAATTTGGGTGTACCCCAATCAACGCAATGTGAAGCCCCGCTACGATCAAATCACCTTGAATGCCGCTGACCGCAAAAACCAACTCCAACAAATCATCTCGCCCAATGCAGATGACGCCGGAGTTTGGATTCATCAGGATGCCTGGTTTCACCTGGCCGATTTTGATGCTGGAAAAACGGCGGAATACCAGATTCACAAATCCGGCAATGGCGTTTATGCCTTTGTTTTGAAGGGAGAGGTCAGCATCAACGGACAAGCCCTGAGCACCCGCGATGGTTTGGGCATTTGGGATGTGGATACATTCTCCATTGAGGCGAGCAGTGATGCCGAGTTTCTGTTGATGGAAGTGCCCATGGTGTTGTAGACAAAAATTGGCCAATAGAGTAGCGAAGTCCCATGTCTTTTCGCTACTTTACTGGCCAGTTTTTTTGGTCTAAACAAGTAAATCCAAATGAAAAAAACGAGCTACTTTATTTTCCTATTCCTGTTTTGTTATACTGTTTCTGCCCAAAATACTTACACCTTCACCAAAGGCCTCGCGGCAGGCCCCTGTCATCAATACGGCCGCGAAGCCCTCTACACCGACCTTTTGGTGCATCAACTCATTCAAGGCAAACTCATTACCCCCAACGAGGGCAGCACTTTGGCCACGGATAAAACCGGCAAAGCCATACTCTGGAAATCCATCCAAGCCGATACCGCCAATCGACTGCGCGACGCCAGTTTGACCAACGGTTATGTGTACTTGACTTATTCTTCCAGTGAGGAAAAAACGGCCTTGCTACAAATCGCCGGGCACAGCGGCCTGTTTTTTAATGGGGTACCCTATTCCGGCGACATGTACCGTTACGGTTGGTTGTTTCACCCCATCAAACTCAAAAAAGGACTGAATGAATTGTACGTCCGAGTGGGGCAAGGAGGCCGTTTTCAAGGCATCACTGCGAAATTGATTTTCCCCGAAAAACCAGTGGCCATCAGTACACCCGATGCCACCTTGCCGCATATCTTGATTGAAAAAACGAATGATCAACTCTTGGGAGGTATTGTGTTGCTCAACACGAGTGATAAACCCCTGAAAAACCTAAAATTACAAGCCAACATCGGCGGCAATAAGATCCTGAGCGAGGTACCGCTCATCAGTGCCATGACCTCGCGCAAAGTACCTTTCCAGATGAATCCTGCCTCGGTTACTCAAAAAGGCGATGTAAGCTGCACGCTCACTTTGCTGCAAGATGGAAAGCCAATCGATGAAAAAACCATCACCCTAAAGGCCCTTTCCGCCAGCGAGCACCACAGCAATACCTTCATCAGCGACATTGATGGCAGTGTACAATACTATGCCGTTGCGCCTCAGGTAGGTGGCAATAAGCCGGGTTCGGCGTTGTTTTTATCCGTGCATGGTGCCGAAGTAGAAGCGATTAGCCAAGCCCGCGCCTACAAACCCAAAGATTGGGGCACCCTAGTCGCCCCCACCAATCGGCGGCCTCGCGGCTTCAACTGGGAAGACTGGGGCCGTTTGGATGCACTGGAAGTATTGGCAATCGCTCAAAAGCAATTCCAACCCGATCCGCAGAAAATCTACCTGACCGGGCATTCCATGGGCGGGCATGGTTCCTGGTACCTGGGGGCTACTTATCCGGGAAAATGGGCGGGAGTCGCCCCTTGTGCAGGCTATCCGACGCTGATCGGTTATGGTTCGGCGGATGGCAAAATTCCCGAAAGCAGCACCAATCCGGCTGAACGGATGCTCCTGCGGGCGAGCAATGCCAGCAATGTTTTGGCCCTGGCACCCAATTACAAAGCCAGTGGCATTTACATTTTGCATGGCGATGCCGACCGCACCGTTTCGGTAGAATACGCCCGCGAAATGCGCAAGGTGCTCGGCACTTTTCACAACGATTTTTCCTACTACGAATACCCCAATGGCTCCCATTGGTACGGCGACCACAGCGTGGATTGGCTGGCATTGTTTGATTTTTTCAAATGGCACAGCATTCCCAAAGCACAGGATGTTGACAGCCTGAATTTCACCACCGCCAACCCGGCCATTTCCGATCACTACCACTGGATTGGCATCGAACAACAGACTGCACCCCTAGCCTACAGCAATATTTCGGCTAGACGCAATCCAACAGCGAAAACCATCTCCATCAAAACCGACAATGTGCGGATTCTAAAACTACTTCCAGATGCTTACCCCAAAGATCAATCCTTTAAACTGAGCATTGATGGCCAGGAAGTTTGTAGCAGTTGTAAAATGGGCGAAACACCCTTGTTTTTCAGCAAAAACACAAACTGGGAAGCCACTCCGGAACCTGGATCGCAGCAACGAAATGCTCTCCGCAACGGCAGCTTCAAGGAAGGTTTTAAGCACCACATGCTGTTTGTTTACGGCACGGGAGGCAATCAGGAGGAAAATGATTGGGCTTATCAAAAAGCGGTGTTCGACGCCGAAACCTGGTACTACCGAGGCAATGGCGCAGTAGATTTAATTGCGGATAAAGACTTCAACCCCTCGGCCTATCCAGATCGGGGAATCATCCTTTTTGGGAACGCCACTACCAACAAAGCATGGTCCAAATTGTTGGCCAATTGCCCTTTACAAATCACTCGTGGCAGCGTCAAACTCGGCGATGAAAACCACGCTGGCAATGACCTGGGCGTTTATTTTACCTACCCTCGCCCGGATAGTAAAACCGCTTCAGTTTCGGTGGTAGCAGGTACGGGCCCAGCGGGAATGAAGGCGGCTTGGGCCAATCAGTATTTTGCGGCAGGCAGTGGATTTCCTGATTACCTGATTTTTAACGCCGAAATGCCCGCAGTTGGAGCCAAAGCCATCAAAGCGACAGGCTTTTTTGATCAAAACTGGCAGTACACAAAAACGGAAGTAGTCAAATGAAAAAACTCAGTCTCCTCATCGGTTTCAGTTTGTGCGCCTGGGGGCTTTTGTCGCAAAATAAAAGCACCCTCGAAGCCAATTTCATCACCCCTCCTTCTACCGCTAAACCTTACGTTTGGTGGCATTGGATGGGGCCCAACTTTTCCAAAGCGGGCATCACCAAAGACCTGGAGGCCATGCGGGCAGCGGGCATTGGTGGCGCTACCATTTTCAACCTGGCCTCTGCCGTACAGGAGAGCCATGTCCCTACCGAAAACAACCCATGGCCAGAACAAAAATACCGCAGCCCGGCCTACTGGGAAGCCATCCGCCACGCTGCCGCCGAAGCGCAACGATTGGGGCTGGAGATTGGGCTACACAACACTGCCGGGTACTCCACCACGGGGGGCCCTTGGGTCAGTGAAGAAAAATCCATGCAAACCCTGATATGGTCCAAAACCAGTCAAAGCGGCGGCACCCTCATAAGCGTCAAACTCGCCAAACCCGAACCTCCCATCTGGGAAGGCTGGGGTTCTCCAAAAATCAAAGCTACGTTTTACAAAGACATCGCCGTGCTGGCTGTACCTGCCCAAACCCAGGTGTCCAGCAAAGCCATCATCGACCTCAGCAGTAAAATGGACGCGCAGGGCCAACTCCAATGGGAAGCTCCCGCTGGCGATTGGCTGATTTACCGCGTCGGTCATGCGCCCACGATGGCCAATCCACACCCTCTGCCCGACGACATCATCGGCAAAACCCTGGAAGTGGATAAAATGAGCGCCACCCTAAATCGCTTTCACTGGCAAACTGTACTGAATCCGCTCCAGGAAAAATTGGCACCTTACCTGGGGAAATCCTTCAAACACATCCTCATCGACAGTTACGAGGCAGGTGATCAAAACTGGACGCCGGGTTTCCGCCAAGAGTTCATCCGTCGAAAAGGTTACGATCCCATTCCCTGGATTCTTTCTTTTGACAAAATCGATCAAAAACCCCTCATCCTCGACAATGAAGAAGCCTGCCAGCGTTTTGCCTGGGATTTTCAGGATGTCATCCACCAATTGTTTTATGACAATGGTTGGAAAACGGGCAAAGAGCTCATTAAAGCCGCTGGCCTTGATCTTCAATTTGAATCCTATGGCGGCCCTTTCAACGAAGCGCAGGGTGCTGCCCTGGCCGACTTACCCATGGGTGAATTCTGGACCCATTTGAGCGGCATTGATGCCAAAATCCCAGCGGCAGCGGCAGCAGCAGGACGCAAAATTGTTGGCGCTGAAGCCTTGACCAGTCTGCCCGAAAACAGCAAATACACCGAAGATCCGGCTTTCCTGAAACCATCTGCCTTGAAAGGTTATGTTTCCGGGGCCAATCGCCTGATTTTACACCACTGGGTGCATCAGCCTTTCGACGATCGCTACCAGCCGGGCATGGGCATGGGTTGGTGGGGCACCCATTTTAGTCGGCACCAAACATGGGCCGAGCCGGGCAAAGCGTTTTTCCAGTATTTGGGCCGTACCCAGACTTTGTTGCAGTACGGCGAACGGGTGGCGGATTACCTCTGTCTGGAGGATTTACAAGGCTCTGGTGATCTGATTTCCCGACCCGATTTTTTGCGCCAAAACATCCAGGTGCTCAATGGTAAAATTGTGCTGGAATCGGGCAGAGCTTATGCCTTTTTGGTTTTGCCCAATCAAAAAAGCATGCAAGTGGAAGTGGCCGAAAAAATCAAAGCATTGGTAGCCAAAGGAGCCAGTGTGGTGGGGCCAAAACCGGAAAAAGCCCTGGGCCTCAAAGCTTACCCAAGCTCAGATCAAAAAGTAGCCAGTGTGGGGAATATCCTGTGGAACTACGGGCCACAAGCGGAATACGGCAAGGGCTTGGTTTTTACCAACATACCCGACGCCATGAAATGGCACAAAATCCAAGCTGATCATCAGATTGAAAAAGCCGATTCCAGCCAATACATCCGGGTTTTGCACCGCAGTGGGCCGGAGGGAGAAGTCTATTTTGTTGCCAATCTGGCACCCGTGTCGCAAAACGTCTCCATTTCGTTTAGGATCAAGGGCAAACAACCCGAGCTTTGGCAAGCAGAGGATGTCAGCATCCAAAATGCGCCCGTTTGGCAGGAAAAAGAGGGCCGCAGCTGGGTTGATCTTCAGCTTCAGGGGCAACAAGCAGTATTTGTAGTTTTCCGCAAAGCAATCACCCCAGGCGAGCACCTGATTGCAGTCAGTAGCACCCAAAAAAATTGGAGCATTGTGCCCTTACAAAATGGGCAACACGCCCTTTTTGCGCCTACGCCCCAACAGGTAAGCCTGCAATATGCTTCAGGCAAAAAAATGAATGTAGACTTGCCCGTGGCCAGCCAGCAAGCAATTGAAGGCCCCTGGAATCTGAACCTGCAACCGAAATTGGAGCCTGCTTTCAAACTGAATTTTCCCCAATTGTTGGATTTCAGCCAACACAGCGATCCAAGAGTGAAGTACTTCGCGGGGACTGCTACGTACACCAAAACCATCCAGATTGACCCCGAACTGTTGAAACCCAACAAACGGATTCAGCTCGATTTGGGGCAGCTTCACGACATTGCCAGTCTAAAAATCAACGGCAAAGCACTCGGGGTGTTATGGCATCCACCTTATACGTTGGATATTACCGCAGCACTCGTCCCTGGCGACAACCTGCTGGAAATAGCCGTCACTACCAATTGGGCCAACCGCCTCATCGGCGATGAGCAGGAAGCAGCCGATTTTGAATGGGGCAGCGACCGGGGTAATCTTGGTCACGCCATGAAGGCATATCCAGATTGGTTTGTAAAAAATCAGCCGCGACCAGTGCCAGGTCGGAAAACCTTCTCGGTCTGGTATTATTATCGGAAGGATAGCCTTTTGCAGCCTGCTGGTTTGCTCGGGCCGGTACGCCTGGTGGTTTTTGAAACAAAGGTCATTTAGGGGCGATGAAAAATAAGTGATCGATCATTTCAAATTTTTCAAATATGAGTCATCCCGAATTTTAGGATGACAAACCGCGGATGCGGTTGAATTTATAATAGCCCCGGTCGTCCGGGGTCATTTTGGTAGCAAAAGGTTTCGCAACCGCGGATGCGGTTGAACTTTTAGCTCAATTGAGTTCAACCACTGCCGTGGTTGCCGCCAAGTTGACCCACCTATTTACCCCGGACGACCGGGGCTATTCTAAATTCAATCGCTCCGCGATTAGGTTTATGCCCGATTTTGACTTTTCAAAAATTCGGGATGACTCATGTTTATTTCAATAATCTGCTATCTTTCCCCACGAACCAGCATCAATCGCAAATCCATGAAATCCAATCAACTTCTCCTCTGTCTGCTCCTTTTTCCATACCTCATTTTTGCTCAAATCAAACTGCAATGGCGGGAGCAATACCCCGGAATATGGAAAGCCACGGTAGGCCAACCCGAAAAAATCAGCCTGCTCAGCACTGCTGGGGCTAGCGCGAATGTTGCAGCTCTCGCCAAATTGCCCAAAAGCAGTTTCCCGCTCAAACAAGCGGATATAGACGTAAAGATAATCGACCATAAAGTCTACCTGCGTTTTCCACTGGATCAGGCCGAACAACTCTTTGGCCTAGGGCTCAATTTCCAAACCGTCAACCAGCGTGGACGCATCCTCGATCTGCACGTTGACCACTACGGCGCTGAGGACAATGGCCGCACCCACGCCCCAGTTCCATTTTATGTTTCTTCAAAAGGCTATGGAGTTTTGATCGATGCTGCGCGTTACCTGACGGTGTACGCAGGTACAGGCGTACGCCGAGAAAGCCAGCACCCACCTGTGTTGTACGACCGGAACACCAACAAAGAATGGGATGCCCAGCCCTACTCCGACGCCGTCGAAATCCTAGTGCCCGCCGATGGCGCCACCCTTTATGTTTTTGCAGGCCCTACGCCGATGCAGGTCGTACAACGTTACAATTTGATGAATGGAGGTGGGTACCTGCCACCCAAATGGGGTTTGGGCTTCACCCAACGTGTCCCTACCTTGTATACCCAGGATGACATTCTGAAGGAAGCCACTAGTTTTGAAGAGCACAATTTTCCGCTTGATTTTATTGGCGTTGAGCCGGGCTGGCACAGCATGTCTTACCCTTGCACCTTTGAATGGGACCCAACTCGTTTTCCCGACCCCAAAGGTTTTTTGGATGCTTTGGCAAAAAAAGGCCTCAGTGCCAATCTTTGGCTCAACCCTTACGTATCACCCAAGGCCAGTTTGTACCCCAAAATCAAACCATTGTCCGGCTCCCACACCGTTTGGAACGGCATTGTTCCCGACTTTACCCTGCCTCAAACCCGACAATTGTTCAAGGATCATTTCATGAAAAATCAGCTCTCCATTGGTGTAGGTGGTTTCAAGGTGGATGAAGTAGACGGCTACGACTTTTGGGTATGGCCCGATGTCGCGACCTTCCCTTCGGGCGTCAGTGCCGAACAAATGCGACAGGTATACGGCAATTTGGTGCAAAGCATGACCGCATCCTGGTACAAGGAAATCAACAAACGCACCTATGGTCTGGTGCGTGGCTCCAATGCAGGTTCCAGCAATCTCCCCTACGTCATTTACAACGATTATTACAGCCACAAGGACTTCATCACTGCCCTGGTCAACAGCAGTTTCATCGGTGTATTGTGGACGCCCGAAGTACGCGCTTCCAAAACCGCGGAGGAGTGGGTGCGTCGCATGCAATCTGTCTGTTTTTCTCCCATGGCCATGCTCAATGCCTGGGCGAGCGGCACCAAACCCTGGTCTTTTCCAGAAGTTGAAAAAGCAGTGAATGATGTAGCTAGTTTGCGCATGCAACTCCTGCCCTACTTGTACTCGACCTTTGCACAGTACCATTTTGAAGGCAAGCCGCCTTTTCGGGCCATGAACCTCGTGGAGGGATTCGGATTCACTGCTTCCAGTACCCCGGGTCAGTTGGATGCCACGGCCAACCCCTACGCCATGAGCATCAAAAAGGACATCAAAGACCAATACATGATGGGTGACTATGTGCTGGTTGCACCCATGTTTGCCGGAGAAAGCAGCAGGGAGGTTTATTTGCCAGCTGGGAAGTGGTACGATTTTTATACGGGTGCTTTTGTTGGTGAAAACCAAAAAATCAGCATCAGCCCGGCATTGGACAAAATTCCGCTGTTTGTAAAAGACGGGGGGATTATTCCGATGGTTCCGACGCGGCGTCAGGCACCCAAAGCGGGTGAAATTTTGCCACTGGAGGTTCGCCATTATGGGGAATCAGCGGGCAGTTTTCAGTTGTATGACGATGACGGGGTGAGTTTTGATTTTGAAAAAGGGGCCTATTCTTTTACGAGGTTGTCGGTTTCAAAAGGTAGTGATGGCAGATTGCAGGGGGAGTTACCGAACTTTCCGGTAGGTAAGCCCTTTGGATATGACAGGGTTGTAAAATGGGTGTTTATGACAAAGTAGAAGGAATGATGATCCCTGTTTATTTCATTTGACCTGATTCGAATTGATAATAAACAAATTAATCAAACTTAAGATCACCGACCAGCGGCAGAGCCGCCAAAACGTCTGTAGTATTTTGACCAGTAGCAGGACAGTTAAGGTGCGTAGCACCGGAACAAAGGCAATAGTTCCGGTACTACGTACCTCAAAATCTATATTCGTTCCTTGAACTACCGACGTTTTGGCGGCTCTGCCGCTGGTCGTAATGCCTAAGACGACACAATTACTTAAAAATCAACTCACCTCAAGTCCACTATTTTACCCCAGTTGGGCAGATTCAAATCCAGGTTGTCGTGGTAAAAAACCATTTCTGCTTTTAGGGTTTCTGTCAATTTGGCTAACCTGGCTTGGTATTTTTTATCCATAGCCAAGTTTTTGGTTTCCCAGGGGTCTTTTTTGAGGTTGAACAACTGCTGGTGTTCAACACCTTTGACATTGTACTTGATCAATTTCCAGTTGTCATGGGTCCGTACCGCCAGTTGAATGTCCCGGTATTTGTAATAGATGTTTTGCCGAAAAACGGATTGCGGATTATGGATGGCTTCCAATAAATTTTTGCCCTCACTCGAAACAGGTTTTTCAATGCCGAGAAAGCTGCAAACCGTAGGAAAAATATCCGACAGGTAGCACAAGGCAGCCGTCTTTTGGTTTTTGGGAATCCCAGGCCCCACCATCACCAGTGGTACCCGCATGCTGTGCTCATACAAACTTTGTTTGCCCACCAGGCCATGTGAACCCACCGCCAGGCCATTGTCGCCGGCGAAAATAATCAAGGTATTCTCGTACTGTCCATTTGCCTTGAGGGTTTGGATGATCCGCCCAATTTGTGCATCTACCTCCGAGATCATTCCATAATAGGCTGCAAGGTCTTTTTTGATCATTTCCGGAGTGCGCACTTTGGGCAACAATTGCTCATCCCGAACCTCCATTTCGCCATTGTCAAAGGGATGCTGGGCTAAGAAGTTTTTGGGCAATGGGATTTTATTGGGGTCATACATTTTGTCGTAAGGTGCAGGCGGTGTGCGGGGGTCATGTGGCGAGGTGAAAGCCAAGTAGGCAAAAAACGGCTGCTGGTTTTGTTTGTTTTGGTTCAAATAAGCGATAGCAGCGTCGGCATACATTGTACTCGAAAACTTTTCCGCACTCCACTGCGCTGACTTTGGGTATTGGCCGCTGGGGTCATAATGGTACAGGTTAGCATGTTCATGGCCGCCTTCATTGGGAAAATGCATGCCACCAAAAAAGATATTGTCTGCCTCATCGAATGCTCGAAAATGAGCAGCTTTGTCATTGTGCCATTTGCCGGTGGCAAAGGTTTTGTAGCCGTATTTTTTCAAATGTTCGGGCATAATGGTCTGATCCGTAGGAATTTCGTCAGCACCGCCCTTTAAGCTATTGAGGTAGCGGCCAGTCATGATTCCGGCTCGGCTCACCACACACAAAGCGCCATGTTTTCCACCCAAACAACTGGCCCGGCTAAAAGTCGTCCCATTTTTTACCAACTCATCCATATGTGGGGTTTTGACTACTTTGTTCCCCAATGCGCCTACGGCATGATAAGTGTGATCATCGGTAAAAAGAATGAGAATATTGGGCTTGGAGCTTTGCGCCTGTAGTTCAGTGTAAAGGCTCAAGCAAATAAACAGGCATTTGAAAAAAGCTTTCATGATGGTAGTTTAAGCCAAAAAGAAAAGGAATTTCGCCAAACCTAGTATAAAAATGCCAAAAAACTTATTTTACCAGCCATCCTGAAACAACTACCAATGAAAAAATTGCTCTGCATTCTCATCTTTTGCTGCTCGAACACCCTTGTTTTTGCACAAAGTGTAATTTACGTATCCCCGCAGGGAAATGACCAGGCCACAGGCACTTCAAAAACACCAGTTGCGACCTTAGATCGTGCGCTTTTGCTAGCCCAAAAAGTCACTACGAATAGCCCGCAAATTCAACTCCTGCCAGGCACCCATTATCTCAAACAAACCATTCAAATCAATGCCAAACAATGGGCCGGAAAAAGCCTGCACATCTCCGCCTCCCCAGCCGGAAAAGCGACCTTGAGCGGCGGCAAAAGAGTCCGGCTACAATGGCAAAAAGCTGGAGGCAATTTGTGGAAAGCCCCTTTAGACAACCCCGCCTTTGAGCAACTCTTCGTCAATGATCAACAGCAGATTTTAGCCCGTTACCCCAACTACACCGACACCGTGCGGGTATTCAATGGTTTTGCTGCCGATGCCCTTGCCCCCGAGCGGGTCAAACGTTGGAGCAATCCCGCTGGCGGCTTTGTACACGCCATGCACGCCGGGCAATGGGGTGGTTTTCAGTACCGCATTTTGGGCAAAAAAGGAGATGAACTGCAATTGGAAGGTGGTGGGCAAAACAACCGCCCATCGGCCATGCACAACAAGTATCGTTTTGTCGAAAACATCTTTGAAGAACTGGATGCTCCTGGGGAATGGTATTTCAATGTTGCCGAAAAAACGCTCTATTTTTATCCGCCTGCCGGCCTAAATCTGACCCAGGCCAAAATCGAAATCTCCCAGCTCAAACACCTGATTGAGCTCAAAGGCCAGGATGATTTACCCCTCCAAAACGTACACATCAGCGGCATTCATTTTGCCCACGCCGAGCGCACTTTTATGGAAAAATACGAACCCTTGCTGCGTAGCGATTGGTGCATCTATCGAGGTGCGGCCGTGCTTTTTGAAAATACACAAAACTGCAGCCTGAACGATTGTACCTTCAACAATCTGGGGGGCAACGCCATTTTTGTCAACCGTTACAACCTGAACACGGTTATTCGGGGTTGCCATTTTTACGACATTGGGGCCAGTGCCATTTGTTTAGTGGGCGATACCTCCGCCGTACGCACCGTGCCCAATCGCTACGAAAAAGTAACCCCAATTGAAAAAATGGACTATGTGCCCGGGCCAAAAAATCAACATTACCCTCGCCAATGCCTGATCGAAGACAACCTCATTCACCACATTGGGCGGGTGGAGAAACAGGTAGCAGGCATACAAATCCAAGTTGCTGCTCAAATCACCCTGCGACACAACAGCATTTACCAGGTGCCACGTGCCGCGATCAACGTGGGTGACGGCGCTTTTGGTGGGCACCTCATTGAGTACAACGACGCATTTGAAACCGTACTCGAAACCAGCGACCACGGGGCTTTCAACTCCTGGGGCCGGGATCGTTACTGGCATTTTAACAATCGAAATGATGTGGACATGGCCTTGCTGGATGCTCAATACACCACCATCATCCGCAACAACCGCTTCCGTTGCGACCATGGTTGGGATGTGGATCTCGACGATGGCAGTTCCAATTATCACATTTACAACAACGTTTTTTTGAAGGGTGGCTTAAAGCTCCGCGAAGGGTATTTCCGAGTGGCTGAAAACAACGTTTTTGTCAATAACTCCCTGCATCCCCACGTCTGGTTTCCGAACAGTGGAGATGTCATTCAACGCAATGTGTTCATGCGCGCTTACTTTCCGATCGGGGTGGATGATTGGGGAAAGATCATCGATTACAACTTTTTCAGCAATGCTTCTTATCTGGCCAAGGCCCGTAGTAAAGGTACTGATTCTGCTAGTGTGGCTGGAGAGCTCTTGTTTGTTGATCCCGCCGCGGCTGATTTCAAGTTACAAGCGGGTTCAAAGGCCTTCGACATTGGTTTTGAAAACTTCCCTATGGATCAGTTTGGGGTACAAAAAACTGCTTTGAAAAAAATCGCGGCTCAGCCCCGTATTCCAGAACTGCTGTTTATTGCCGATGAAAAAACGACCAAAGAGGTCAGCTGGCTCCAGGCCAAAGTCAAATCGGTCAATGGACTGGGGGAACGTTCGGCTTATGGTTTGCCGGATGAAAATGGGGTGATTGTATTGGAGCTGTCACCTAAATCTCCACTGGCCAAAGCTGGACTGCAAAAAGGGGACGTGATCCGCAAAGCCAACGGAGAGGTAGTTACCCATGTGGAGGTACTGCAATTGATCTATGAAAAGGTCTTGTGGACTGGGAAGATGTCGGTGCAGGTGATGCGGAATCAGGCGGAGTTGGGTTTGGTGGTAGATTTGGAGTAGAATAAATACCTGCTGCGCTGGTTTTTCTTTTTTCACCATCTAAGACATCTAAGGGACACCTCAGGAGCGTTACCTCCTAAGATGCCCCTTAGATGTCTTAGATGGTTCAATTAAAAATGTGTAATTGGTAAAGTGAGTTTTGGGCGGCGGCTGTGCCGCTTGTTTTGTCACTACCTAACAAGTGTCGTAAATAATCAGCGAGTCTGTTTAACTTTACGAAGACCATATATACCTACATCATGAAGCAGACCTTTCACCAAGCACTTTTGTTTTGCCTCTTCAGCCTATGGCTTTCGGGCAATATCCAGAGCCAGTCCAATCCCTGGCCAGTCCTCAAACATTATGACGAACAACATCTATTGAACGTAGCCCTGCCCTTGGGAGGTATCGGCACGGGTACTGTTTCGCTGGGCGGGCGTGGAGAATTGCGCGATTGGGAGATCATGAACAAACCGGGCAAAGGTTTTAGTACGCTTACCGATGGCAACCAGGCACCATTTTTTGCGGTATATGTACGTCCGGAGGGCAAAGCCCCGATGACCAAAGCCCTGCTTGGCCCTTTACACCCTAGTGAATACCAGCACTACGAAGGCCGTCCGGTCAATCACCACGGCATGCCCCGGTTTAAAACGGCATCTTTTGACGCTGCTTATCCCTTCGGGCAGGTGAATCTAAAAGATGACAAATTGCCGATCCAGGTCAAAATCAAAGGATTTAACCCGCTGATACCCGGCGATGTCGCTGCCAGTAGCATTCCCATGGCCATCCTAGAATATGAGGTGCAAAATACCGGAAATGTGCCGATTGAAGTGGCCGTGTGTGGCACCATGCGCAACTTCATCGGCATCGACGGCAGCAAACAAGGCAAAAACTGGAAAGGCGACCTCACTTACACTGGTGCCAAAGCCAACCAAAATGAATACCGTCAAAGTCCTCAGGTGCGTGGCATTTATATGTACAGCAATGGTGTCGACCCGCAAGACCCCGCCTGGGGCAGCATAGCGCTCACCACGCCCGAGCAAGAAGGCATCTCCTGGCGGCGCTCTTCCACCCCCAATGACTGGGAAAATTCCATCCTCGATTTTTGGGATGACTTTAGTGCCGATGGAGCCTTGACGGACAAAGACAAACTGGTAGACGACAATCCCATGGCCTCGCTGGCCGTCAAAAAACGAATTCCCGCTGGTGGGAGCATCAGTTTTACTTTTTACCTGAGCTGGCATTTTCCCAATCGACTGGACTGGAACAACGCCTGGAGTTTTGGTTACCGGGGCAAGGTGATTGGCAATCATTACACCAACATTTACAAAGATGCCTGGGATGTAGTGGAGAAAGAAACGCCTCGTTTGCCCAAGCTGGAGGAAAAAACCCGGGCATTTGTCCAGGCATTTTTACAAAGCAATTTACCCGAAGTAGTCAAGGAGGCTGCCTTGTTCAACCTTTCCACGCTGCGTTCCCAAACCGTGTTCCGCCTACCTTCTGGCCACTTGATGGGTTGGGAAGGGGTAATGAATGAGGCTGGCTCCTGTTACGGCAATTGTACCCATGTTTGGAATTACGAAACCGCCACTGCCTTCTTATACGGCGACCTGGCCCGTTCCATGCGAGAGGTTGAGCTGGTATACGGCACCAAAGACAATGGCAAAATGATGAACCGCGTCAGTCTGCCCCTAGAAGCCAACCTCAACATTGACCACGTAGCCGCCGCCGATGGACAAATGGGCTCCATCATGCGTTTTTACCGCGAATGGCAACTTTCTGGCGATCTGGAATGGCTCAAAAAACACTGGCCAAGGGTCAAAAAAGCCATGAGTTATGCCTGGATTCCCGGTGGTTGGGATGCCAATCAGGACGGTGTACAGGAAGGCCGCCAGCACAATACCATGGACGTTGACTACTTTGGCCCCAACCCCCAAATGCAATTCTGGTATTTTGGTGCCCTAAAAGCCAGTGCCGCGATGGCTCGGGCCATGAACGAGCCACAATTTGCGGCACAATGTGAACAAATCTGGGCCAAAGGCAGCAAATGGGTGGACGAAAATCTCTTCAACGGTGAATATTACGAGCACAAAATCACCGACCCCAAAACCTTCCAATTCCTCAACACCAGCGACCCGACCACTGAAATTCCCACTTTTCAATTGGGCCAGGGCTGTTTGGTGGACCAATTGGCGGGGCAATACATGGCCCATGTTTGTGGCTTGGGCTATCTGGCCAAAAAAGAAAATGTCCAAACCACCCTGCGCAGCATCATGAAATACAATTACGTGGAAGGTTTTAATGAAATTTTCAACAATATGCGATCCTACGTGATGGATCAGGAGGCTGGCTTGATTATGGCCAGTTGGCCCAAGGGGCGGCTAAAAGTACCCTTCCCATACTTCGCGGAATCCATGTCCGGCTTTGAATATTGCGCTGCTATTGGGATGCTGTACGAGGGCATGCAAGAGCCTGGCTTGAAATGTATCCAAAGCATCCGCGACCGTTTTGATGGGCAAAAACGCAATCCTTTTGATGAGCCGGAATGTGGGCATCATTACGCCCGGGCCATGGCGAGTTGGTCGGCGGTACTGGCTTTGACAGGTTTTCAGTATTCAGGCATCGACAAATCCTTGCAGCTGAGTCAAAAAGAAGGGCAATTTTTTTGGTCAAATGGTTACAGTTGGGGAACGTACCAAGTGCAAAAAAAAGGCGATGTGGTCGAGTTGCGCCTGAGTGTCTTAAATGGCAATTTGGCTTTGAATAAAATTACGCTGGAAGGTTTGCAGTCACACGATTTCAAAAAAACGCTCATACTAGAGGAAGATGGGCAAGTGGGTATAAATTTTAAAGGGAGGTAGGCGACCCTAGTTGATGCTTCGGGTTAGAGCATGTCTAAATATTTTCGCTTAAAACAAAAATATTTAGACATGCGCTTAGTTACAATCGCTCAAACAACACGTTCATATTCAATTGGCTTTGTACGGTTTGTAAATAATGCTCATTCACTTTCGTACCAAAAGTGCTGATTAACGTGATAAAAACTGTTTTTTTGGTGTTTGTTTTTTCTAAAAAAACCTGACGTTTGGTTTCTAAAAGCAGGACATCATTTTTGTCCAATGCAAATTCTTTTTTGTAGAATTTCAGCTCGAAGAGGTTGATGCAATTGTCTTGACGATCAATCAATAAGTCAATTTGGGCACCAGTTTCCTTCGATTTAGGGAGGTATCTCCACATCGATTGTTCCGAATAAACGCCCGAAATCCCGAGTGCCTTTTTAATTTGAGGGATATGTTTTAGACAAATATTTTCAAAGGCCAAACCACTCCAGGAAGCCCAAGATTGTCCGTTAGATTTGGTTTGCCAGGTACTAGGCCCTTTCGCCTTAGTGTTTTCCATAAATTTGAGGTAAAACAAAGAGTACTCATCCGTTAATTTGTAAATGGTATCCTTGGTGTTTTTACCAAAAGGCAGGTAACCCGTAATAAAATTCGACTCCTCTAGTTCATTTAATATTTTGCTCGCGGTTCCCCCTGATTTGAGTTGACATAAGTCTAAAATTTCGTTTCGGTTCAGTCCACTCATTTTATTGGCCAGGCAGCGAATGACCGCGATGTGCTTATCCGCCTTCCCAAAAAGCGCAGGGTAAAGATCTTGAAATTCATTAAAGAGTAGTCCGTCCTTGGTAAAACACAAGCGATCAACTGCCTGCGCAACACTTTCCCCTGAACGTATATTTTTCAAATAATGGGGTATTCCTCCGGTTATCATGTACAGTTGCAAAATATCGTAATGACTGAGATTGACCCTCATACTTTTAAAAAACAGGGCTGTTTCGTAAAGCGAAAATGGCTCTAAACGAATCCTTTGGGTGATTCGATTGTGCAATCCTCCTTTGTTCCGCACTACATTCTGAATCATCCAGGATGCAGCCGAACCACAAATGACTACCACAAGATTCTTTTGTTTTGAAGCCCAGCTATTCCAGAAATGATCAAAAGCTGCCAAAAAGCCTGATTTTTTATTGTCTAACCAGGGAAATTCATCTAAAAATATTACCTTCTTCTCTGTTGTGGGATGAGCTTCGAATAGGTTAATCAGCAGGCGGAAAGCTTGGAACCAATTTTCTGGAATTTTGATTGGAATTGAAGTGTTGAGTCCAAACATCTTTTGAGCAGTCAAACAAAAATCTTCCAGTTGGACGGCCAAAGGGATTTGATTGGTTCCAGAAAATTCAAAAGCGATATTTTTCTCGTAAACTGTTCGGATCAGGTGGGTTTTGCCTACCCTCCTGCGGCCATATATGGCGATTAATTCGGCTTGAGTGGTTTTCAGGGCTTCATGCAAAATTTTAATTTCCGTCTCTCTTCCTACGAGGTTGTCCATTTTTTATTTATTTTCAGCCAAAACTAAGAAAAAAATTAAGATTTGGCTGAAAATGTGTCTAAATTTTCAGCCACAAAACCTTAACCACATGCACAATCGCAGAAATTTCCTCAAAAACATCACCTGGGGCGCAGGGTTCGCCTCCCTGGGGTTGCCACAATTGGTGCAAGCCAAGCCTAGCTCCAATACCGAACAAGCCGATGCCCCTCTGCTGGACGCAGGCAAACAACAGTTCAACATGTGTGGCTTCGCCGCCCCCAAACTCGATAAAGTACGCATCGGCTTCATCGGGCTTGGCAACCGTGGCCCTGGCGCAGTTGGCCGCATGAGCCGCATTGAAGGGGTGGAAATTGTTGCTTTGTGCGACAAAGATCCCAAACGCGCCAGCAAAGCCCAGTCCATCGTAGAAAAAGCCGGGCGTCCCAAAGCCCGCGAATACAGCGGTAACGACGGCTGGAAAGCCATGTGTGAAAGCGCCGACATCGATCTGGTGTACATCGCCACCCCTTGGAGCCTGCACACCCCCATGGCCGTTTACGCCATGCAACAAGGCAAACACACCGCCACAGAAGTACCCGCCGCCAAAACCATTGAGGAATGTTGGCAACTGGTGGAAACTTCTGAGAAGACCAAACGCCATTGTATGATGTTGGAAAACTGTTGTTACGACTTTTTCGAGCAACTAACCCTGAACATGGTGCGCAACGGCATGTTCGGCGAGCTTGTCCACGCCGAAGGTGCCTACATCCACAACCTGTTGGAGATGAACTTCAACAAGTCCTCCTACGCTGACATGTGGCGCCTCAAGGAAAACCTGCGCAATGGCAACCTCTACCCTACCCATGGCCTGGGGCCAATCGCCCAATGCCTGGACATCAACCGGGGCGACCGCTTTGACCACCTGGTGGCCATTTCCAGCAACGATTTCCAAATGGGCAAAATGGCCCAGGAAAAAGCCAGCTCCGATGCTTTTTATCAGGAATACGTGGGCAAAAGTTTCCGGGGCAACATGAATACCACCATCATCCGCACCCAAAAAGGCAAAACGGTCATGCTCCAACACGACGTGACCTCTACCCGCCCCTACTCGCGCATCCACGTGCTCAGTGGCACCAAAGGTGTAGCGCAAAAATGGCCAAATCCTGCCAAAATCGCCATTGGCGAAGAATGGTTGAACGAGCGTGAAATGCAGGATTTGGAAGCAAAATTCAGCACGCCCCTGGTCAAACACATTGGTGAAATTGCCAAAAAAGTGGGTGGCCACGGCGGCATGGACTTCATCATGGACTGGCGTTTGATCGATTGCCTGCGCAATGGTTTGCCGCTGGATCAGGATGTATACGATGCAGCCAGCTGGAGTGCAGTGGCGCCCTTGAGTGAACAATCGGTAGCGAAACGAGGTAAATCGATCGACGTACCCGATTTCACCCGTGGTGCCTGGCAGCAGAACAAACCAGTGAGTTTGACGCTGGATGGCGGAGCAACCACAGAGGTGCGAGCTGCTGCTAAGGGATAAATCCTAAGATGAATTCCTTAGATGCCCTTAGATGTCTTAGATGGTTCAATTAAAAGCTCTTGCGCGCAAGCGCGAAGAGCACATTTTTTTCTTCACCATCTAAGACATCTAAGGGCATCTAAGGAATTCATCTTAGAAATACTAGCTTTTCTTTATTTTTACACAAACAACAAAACATTAGATCCAATGTATAAAAAGCAATTCCTACTAAGCTTGTGTCTACTCATAGGCGGCACTATTTTTGCCCAAAAAACCATCAAGACCCTGATCGTGGATGGCCAAAACAACCACAACCAATGGGCCAAGATCAGCTACATGATGAAAAAATACCTGGAGGAAACCGGGAAATTCTCTGTAGATGTACAGCGCAGTTACTACACCTGGAATGGCGGGGAATACCTTCAAAAATACCCCATCGCTGGTTTGCGCAGCACTGTGGAACTGACCAAGTCACGGCCAGACTCCAGCTACCTCATCGACTTTTCCAAGTACGACCTGGTGATCTGCAATTTTGGCTGGAATGCAGCACCCTGGCCCGACGCCACCCAGGCCAATTTTGATGCTTTTATGAAAAAAGGCGGTGGGCTGGTGGTCATTCATGCTGCCGACAATTCCTTTCCCAATTGGCCTGCTTACAACCAAATGATTGGCCTCGGCGGTTGGGGCGATCGCACCGAAAAAGATGGCCCCTACGTGTATTACGACGACAAAGGCCAACTGGTACGCGACATGGCTCCTGGTAAAGCTGGTTCTCATGGTGCCCAGACCGAATTCATGATCACCGTCCGTGACAGCAAACACCCCATCACTAAAGGTATGCCTTTACAGTGGCTGCACAGCAAAGATGAAATGTACGACCGCCTGCGCGGCCCTGCCGAAAACATGCAAGTGTTGGCTACCGCTTTTTCACCAAAAACCAATCGGGGCACCGATCACCACGAACCCATGTTGATGACCATCAAATATGGCAAAGGCCGGATTTTCCATACTCCATTGGGCCATGCAGATTATTCAGTTGAGTGCGTGGGCTTCATCACCTGCTTGCAGCGGGGCGCACAATGGGCCGCTACTGGGAAGGTGACGATTCCGATTCCGAAAGATTTCCCAACGGAGAAAGAGTTGAAAGTGAGGGCTTTTAAGGAATAAAGTGTGTTGACCGATCTTTACGAGAAACTCGTCTATAAAAATTGATCCTTGTCTGAATTGAAGAGACTTTTGGACTAAGAATTTGTTAAATCGATTCAGCAAAAAATCAATAGCTATGTGTGGACAATCACGCTATAAAGACCGCTACCGCGAGCAGGCCGATTTTTTCAACCGTGGCCCCATCGACAAAAAGGAGTGGCGCGAGTTTCAACGGTACAAACGTAGACAAGAAAGCCCGGAGTCCAAGTTTTACAAACACTTGACCTGGTACATTGCCATTATGGGTTTCTTTTTGTACAAAAACCATGGCAATGTATTTAGCTTTTTCCCAATTGCTTTCTTTTGGGGGATTGGGGTAGCCATCCATTATTTTTCGGTGTTTGGCTGGCCGAATGAGCAAAAAGCAGACAACCTGGTACAGGATGACGATGACATGGATGATGAACCCGAAGCCAAAGGGCCAAACTGGTCAGATAAAGACTTGGTTTAAGCTCCTTTTTTTGGATTCAGATCTCAACTTATCTGCGTAAATTTGCGGCCAGCTGAGCAGAGGCATACCGCCCCAACCAGCCTATCACTCGCGAACCGGAGAACCCATGGGAAGAAATCGTAAAAACAAGGAGCCGCTAACGGCATATGATATTGCCAAACAAAGGGTAGAAGAAAAAAAGAAATTTTATCGCCACCTTTCTTCATATGTGGTGATGAGTGTCTTTTTTTACATGATCAATTATTTGGCAAATGTCAATTCAGGCTCAGATAGACTGTGGTTTTATTGGCCAATGTTAGGCTGGGGTGTCGGACTTGCCTTTCATTATGTGAATATTTTTGGCATCCCCGGCTTCATCGAAGAAATGTCGCCAGAATGGGAAGAAAAACAAATCCAGGCTGAGCTAAGCCGTTTGGAGAAAAAAGGAATGGATATTTCTCGCCCTACGCCCACGGAAGAGCCTCCACTGGAACTCAAGGAGATAGAAAAGCGCAAGCGCGAATCCTGGGACGATAATGAACTCGTTTAAATGACGAATTTTTCGAATGACGAATGACGAATTTTAGGGGCAGCCTTAAAATTCGTAATTCGTCATTCGAAAAATTCGTCATTTAATGAATACGCTTATCTTTACCTTCGCTTTTTGAACACAAAACAACTCATTTAGCGTTCCATCAAGAACATTGTTCATCACCCAAATTCAAGGTTTTGTCAGATAGTCTGGTTATTATCCCTACCTATAATGAGCAGGAAAACATTGAGCGCATGCTCAATACAGTATTTTCTTTGCCTCGTGCTTTTCACGTATTGATCGTCGACGATGGTTCGCCAGACGGCACTGGTCAGATTGTCAAGAACTTACAGCAAGTATATCCAGGT
>JAIYAV010000357.1 GCA_027488855.1 Saprospiraceae bacterium | reverse complement strand
GTCGTGAAACCGTCGCGTCGTCGTGTCGTCGCGGTTATTAAAAAACAAGCAGCGAAGCTGCTTTCAAGCCGTTTTTGTTAGAACTGATCGGCCCTGCGGTCGACCGGGGCTATTCTAAATTCAACCGCTTTCGTGGTTTGTTATCCCAAAATTCGGGGTGACTCATGTTTATTGCCGTAAAAAAGCAATCAATCCAGCACAACCATCTTACGCGTAGCCGTAAACCCAGCGGCGTCCAGGGTATAATAAAGCACCCCATTGCCTTGCAGGGCTTCGGCTTTGACGTTGATGCGGTTGCTGCCTTTTGCGAACAAACTGCTGTTCGACCACAACAAACGCCCCGCTACATCCCGAATGCTCAAAGTGGCCTGGGTTGCCTCAGGTAAACTAAACTCGATCATCGTTTCATCCTTGAATGGATTGGGCGTGTTTTGTTGTAGCAATGCTTCGACTGGAATAATCCGGGCGTTGCCCCAATCCAACTGTACGCCGATGACTTCATCAGTATGCGTATATGCCTCAGCAGGAGTGCGGCGGCTATTGAGGCGCAAAACTTCAGAAAGACTACCTGCTGTTTTTGCCTTAAAGTGCAAGATCAACAGGGTTTGCTCAGATGCACGCTGCACACCATTTTCGTACCAACTCAAAGTAATGTTCCCTTCTGGGGCAAAAACGCCCAGGTTCTCGGCTTTGACGCTGCGGTAATCTAGGTTTTCCAGTTGCAGCTGTTTTGGGTCAAAGTTGAGGGTAAATTGATATCCTTGCACTGCCGCCAGTTCTGCGGAGGTCAGGGCCACCGTCAAACTTTCTCCGGCTTTAAAGCTTTGTTCCGTTTGATTGAGGCGTTCGGCCTTAATGCGTAGCGCCTGATTGCTGCGCAAAGTACCAGCGGTGGCTGAGCTGCTCGTAGCGCTGCCGTTCACATCCCCCATTTTAATGCCAATAAAATCGCTGCTGGCTTTATCTTTCAAGTCATTCACGCTGATTACTTGTGGAAACGCTTCTTGCCAAGGGTTGCTTGGGTTGGGGAACTTGTAAGCAACAGGGATGAACTTCCAGCTAGGCACCGAAGCGAATCGCTCGTCCAAGCCCAGTACCAACTTGCGCACCTGAATGAGGTCGATGGTGGTGATGGTGCGGGAATTGTTTACGTCTGCAGCAATGATTTGATAAGGGTCAGTCAGCAGTTTACTCCCCAGGATGTGTTTCTGAATCTGTACCAGGTCAAAAGTTGACACCCCATTCAAATGAGCTTTGTCGTATTGGGGTGTAAGGGTGAAATCGCCGCCTAATTGCAGTTTAGTAAAGTTGAATTTGCCTGTAGCACCTGAGTTTTGGCTTTGATTGGCCTGTTGTCCACTGATTTGTACATTGACTCCAGCGAGTGGCTCGGCATCAAGGGTAGTGATCAAGCCACTGATTTCTCCACTATAACTGGCTCCAGTAGGGCACACTTTGCGGTTGTCTTGAAGGAGTAGGTAAGTCACACAAAAATCGTGGTTGCCCGCCTCATCCCAGGCGTGAATTTCTACGTTGATGGTCACCCCTGCGTCAGCACAGGTAAAATTCAGTCCGGTTTGTTTAGGGTTTGGCGTTTCGCCTACCCGGTTGATGGAGTATTTGGTCACCAACTTGAGGCCATTTTGGGTTTCAGGACCTTGTCCGTTGCAATCGTATATTTTGGAAGCGACAAAATCTGCAGCCCATACCGCCATCATCCCTCCGCCGTTGCCATCAGGCATCAGGTCGGTACTCAAGCCATTGATGCAGATCGGTGCTGGTCCTTTCAAGTCTTGAATTTCGAATGGAATCCGCGTAGGCAGGCTCAGGTTGCCACACTCATCACGCACGACGACAATCAGATCGTGTTTGCCTTCGGGCAGATCACGGATGGTCACTTGGTAAGCATTGCCAGCACTCTCCCGGACATTCCAGCGCGGCGTGGCGAAAGGAATCATCAAACTTGGATCCAGGGTTTGGAAAGGCGCTACCATCAATTGCGCCCGCTCCAGTTCCACTTTGTCGGTACAATTGTCTTTGGCAGTAAAATTGATGATGGCATCTGCTTTACAATCTGTAGTGCGGGTTGGGATTTTCTCCAGTTTGGGAATATTCACCAAAGGCCTTTCTTCATCGTATACCTTGATGATTTGGGTATACATAAAGGAGTGGAAATATTCCCCAGTCTCTTGGCAAACAGCAAGCGAGCCAAGATTAGTTGAGTTGTATCCAGTACCTGGATCATTGCCATTGCGGTCATTATCACCTGATAAATGGTAGTCCCCGCTCTTAAGGTCGGAGCTTAGCGGTTCATTGACAATCAGGTTCTTGGACAGATAGAATTCTTCATTACCGTCGCGATCGTTGTCACGAACCAACACATAGAGCGGAGCTTTGCCATAATTGCCATCAAACAAGGCTCGATCTACTACATACACATTGCCTACGGCCATTGGGTCGCCACAACGATCGTCGTAAGCACACCAATTCAGCACAGTAAACGTGCGGAAAATTTTATAACACTCAGAATTCGAAGCATCGTAACGCTTGTCAATCACATTGACCGTTAGCAAATCACATGCCAACTCATCTTTGATTAGACTATCGACCAGTGGTTTAGCACAGGTTTTTTGATCCGCATCTTTGGGGAAACAGATGTTGTATTCGTGTACAGGCAAAACCTTGATGATTTGTGTACAGGTAGTCGACATTGGCCCTTTGGAAGATTGTTTGGTAATGGTCCAAATGCGCTCAATGGTGCCCACGCCACATTTCAGTTTTTTGATGACCTTATAAGTTGTATCAATGTTTTCACAATCATTGCCACTCAACACGATGACGTCGCCAAAACAACTGTTCATCGCAGTCGGATTATCGATTGAGCCGATACATTTGTCATTGCAAAAAATTGTCGCGTCGTAAGGAGCAGCGCAGCGGGGTGCAATCTTATCTTCCAGTACAATTTCAGCCCAGGCAAAATTCCGGTTGCCGCTATTGTCTTCGCCCCACAATTCAACGGTTACTTTTGCAGCAAGGTCGCAGCAGAAGAAATCAGCACAAGTTAACAAGGGAGTGAGTAGTTTCCCTTCTTCGGAAAGCACAAAGGTTTCGCCAAAACTGGCAAACCTCCCATCTCCGTCATAATCAATACCGTCTGCTTTGCTCCAATCGCCATCAGCAGGAAGTGGGTCGAGTTTACCATTGTTGTTGCTGTCGTAGCCTTTGCCAATGAAAGACGCTACACAAGCAGCTGGCACATTCCGGCGCACTTTCATCCACTTCAGGGTACAGTTATCAGAGGAGCCTTCATTGATGTCACCTACACAAGCTTTGGCATATCCTCTAATGCTGTTGAGGCCATTGCTAAGGGACACGTTTAATTGATCGTTGATCACCATGATGGGTGAAATCTGGTCTGCTACCCTGATCATCACCGAATCTTTCACGCTGTTGTAGCAGGCATCAAAGGCATCAATGATGACCCAATGGCGCCCAGGATTGAGGCCACTCAGCACACCGTTGGTAATTGGATAAGGCGTTTGAAACCAAGGCTCGCCAGTTTTTTTGGTTGCTACCAGAAAACCTTTGGTGTACAAATCTTCACTCTTGACTTTAACACTCAGGTTGGACAAAAAACAATTGTCGGACACATCAACGCCAATCGCTTCTTTTAGCCCTTTAACAGTCAAAGGGATAGAGGCCTCACAATTGATCGGCCCGGTAGACAATTCAACCGGGTGACTTGGCCTTTTGATTTTAGGCGCTTCAAAATCCCCAATTTTGATCAATACATGAAGGGTATCAACCACGCCTCCTTTGCACCAATCAAAAATATAAATCTGGCGGTCAATTTTTAAACCCCGCCCTTCGCAGATGGGAAATTCCTGATCCTTGATCTGCATGGAGTAACTACAGGGTTGTTTATCCAGAAACAGGGTGTCGGTAACGCTGCCTGCTATTCCTCGTTTTTTGGTAGCAAATGGAGTAACATCAATGCGCCGAATCAAGGCTTTATTGGGCGTACAAGAAGCATAAGTCACAACCCGGTCGTAACCCAGGGTATCTGGTCCATTGAAATAAAAATCAGAAACTGGCGGACGACAAACATTGATGGTTTGAACCGTATCAATGAATTTCCCTTGGCAGTTGGTAGCGACCCAAGTGCGGAAAATACGTGCATAGAGGCCATTTTTGGCCAATGAATCACAGCCGTACACGATAAGCCGGTCACTCCATTTAACGGTAAGCGGGCATTCTGGGTCACAGTTAGTAAATCTTACAATACCCAGGTTGGGCACATTGTCTTCTACCTCAGAGTAATTTAAAAGTGTACCTGGAATCAATTGACGAGGGCTGCTGGTGCGGGTTGTATAGCCAATGGTTCTGGGGTTGTTCAGGATGGTTTCTATCTTGCTACAAATGACTGGATTAGGATCAAATTGCACAAGGTCTACCCGGGGCATATTTTTGTCTTCAACCGCAATGATGCCCCAGCAGCCATCAGGGTTGCAGATGGGATGGCTCAGAAAATACTTCAGACGTTGCCCAGCGTGCTCTCCGGTCAGGCGATTATTGGCTACAGCTTTGCCACTTTTGTCGGTAATCAGTAACTCCATGCCATTCGGATTACAATCTATGGCATTGAATTCGGCGACTAGGTTAGGCGTTACCTTAAAAGCACAATCTGCTCCCAAGGTAATTCTCACCTCATTCAAGCAGGCAATACCGCTAAATGATTTTTTCTGCTTTGCACTAATCTTTGGCACGGAATTTGGTACGATAGTACTGGCACCTTTTTGGTTTTTCACCCAAGTGTGCTGCCACAAGAAGGGAAGAAGAAGTAGGAAGCTTATTCCAAATAATGATGCTTGAGCTGCACTTGACAGCTTCGGGAACCACTTTTTCATGAGATCAATGATTTGCCAAAAAAACACTTAAAGATAATCACAATTTGACAAAACCAAGCGTAAGTCAGTGTAAATACCCAAATTAGAGTAGAGGTTGAGTACGACTAAGAGACCCGCTTGAATGTGGGGCCAAAGATGTAGTGTAAAAATTCGGTCAAGCAATACAATTTTCAAAGTACAAAGATAGCCTGTTGACCTAAAAAACAAACAGCTAATTGCCTTCAATCCACACTAGTTTGATTTTAAATCTGCTATTCACTATCTTTCAGGCGCAAATTCCATCAAGCTTCACTATGCAAAACGCCATCGACCTATACCATTCCGTCGTTATTGAGATCGCCACGCCTTACTTCATCGGCACTGGCTTCTACCTACGTGACGCCGGCATCATTGTCACCAACGAGCACATTGTGCGCGACAACCGGGAAGTGGTCATCAATGGCGAGCATTTTCCCAAACAATTGGCCAAGGTTTTGTTCATCGATGAGCGGCACGATCTGGCCTTTGTGGCAGCGCCTATCACCGATACTCCGACCATCCAACTAGGGGTGGATAGCCCCGTTCGCCAGGGGGATACAGTAGTTGCAGTTGGGCACCCCTTTGGATTTAAATACTCGGCCAGCCAGGGTATCGTGTCCAATACACGCCATGAGATCGAGCAGATTTTGTACATCCAGCACGATGCAGCCCTTAATCCTGGCAACAGCGGTGGCCCCTTGATCAATGACAAAGGTGAAGTGGTGGGTGTCAATACCTTCAAGGTAAAAGATGGCAACAGCATTGGCATCAGCTTGCCAGTGCAACACCTAGCCGAGGCTTTGACCGAGTTTCAAAAAGGAAATGGGCAATTGGGCGTGCGTTGTCATTCTTGCAGCAATGGGGTGTTCAAGTCCAATATTGAAGGACAGTATTGCCCCCATTGTGGTGCCAAGTTGAGCTTACCCGATGGGGTTGAGGAGTTTGAGCCAATGGGCGTTGCGGCTACGCTGGAAGAAATGATCGAACAAGCTGGGCACCAGGCCCCCCTTTCTCGCTCTGGCCCCAATTGTTGGACAATCACCCAGGGCAGTGCCAAAATCAACATCCACTACCACGAGGGCAATGGCATCATTAGCGGCGATGCCTACCTTTGCTCCTTACCCAAGGCCAATATCAAACCGCTCTACGAATTTTTACTGCGTCAAAATTATATCCTGGAAGGGCTTGCACTCAGCATCAAGGACCAGGCCATCATCCTTTCACTGATCATCCACGATAGGTATTTGAATGTTGAAACGGGGTTGAAGATGTTCCAAAACCTATTTGAACAAGCGGATCACTACGATAATGTTTTGGTCGAGGAGTATGGTGCTGTTTGGCGTACCGAGTGAAATGATTTCGGATGTGAGATTTTAGGTTTCGGATGTGGGATTTCGGCTAGTGCTACTGCCTAGAAAAAGTACTCAAAAATCAGGCCTGAAAAACCAGCCGAAATCCGAAATCCCGAAATCCGAAATCACTTAGCGCTAAACTCCTTCGCCAATCCATTAATCACCTCATCACTCAATTTCCCGGTAGCCACCACTACCCGGTACTTAAAGGTCACCGATTGTCCTGGTGCCAGTTTGAGATTGAGTTCATCTTTGCCATTGGAAAAAATCTTGGCACCCAGCGGATTGGCCGCAAACAAACCATAACCCCGGGCATGCCAATAGGTCGGGTATTTCAGGTTTTGTGGATGGTCGATGATACAAACGGCAATGTCTTCGTTGCCAATGCGGCCACTCAGGTTCATCCATTTGCCCCGGGTGCTCCACACTTTTTCACCTTCGATCCCTTCGCTGCTGCGGTAATTCCCGGTGATGTTGGTGTTGTCCATTTTTTCTACCCGGGTTACAATGCCGTTGGCATCCACAAAATTATCGGCTGCATTGGAAGGATGCTCCAATTCGCGGGCCAGGCGGATGGCGAAAAAACCATCTTTCACATCTTTAAAATGCACAGTATCGCCCTGCGCAGTAAGGGTAGTGCTGCGGTCGATGATGCGCAGGTTTTGGCGGGCAAAAAAGTCGAAATCAGTTTTTTCCACCAACACATGTTTGCCCTTTCCATCCGACAAATACCAATCGGCACTCACCGACAAAGAACCTTTTCCCTTGCCACTTTTGGTTTTGAGTATTTGTTTGTGTTTGATGGTGCCGTATTTGGAGCGGTCTTTGATGGCCGTAGAATTGTTCCAAAAATCATTGCCATTGACCGATTCATAATTGAGCCAGATGCCTACGTGGTGGGGGTGATCCACCCGTTCACCAGCGCGGGGCATCATGGGATAGCCACGCGTTACCATCGTACCCTGAGCGGTGTAAACCGGGAAAAGCACTGGCTTTTTGAGCACCGAATCACTGGGATAGATGTACGAGGTAAAGGGTTTTCCATCTACCAAAATGTCGACTTTGCGTTCGCCCGGTTTGGAGACGACGTTTACTTTTTGGGCAGAGAGTTGAGTCATGATCATGAGACAGCAGAGGATAACAAGCAACTTGGCAAGACTATTTTTCATTGTTTTGTTTTTGAAAAGACGAGCAGGATGGATAAAACCTGTACGGCAAGGTAAAGATTTTAGGCGTTTGCACGGTTCTAAAGGTGGAGTCGCTGCGGTAGCCCACTTTTCACTTTTCACTTTTCACTTTTCACTCCTCCCCCATCACCACATCTTCCCCCCACAAATATTTATTGAACCACTCCCAATTGTGCCACATGGCCGCCAATCTTTCCTTCGGCTTAGTGATCCCGTGCCCAAAACCTTTGTACACCACCAATTTTGCGGGCACTCGATTGTCCTGCAAACCTTGCAATAACTCATAAGCATTCGCGATGGGCACCCGCCGATCGAACTCCCCGTGCTGAATCAGCGTAGGTGTTTTGGCGTTTCGGATGTTCGTCATCGGCGAGGTTTTTTGGTAAATCTCCGGGTCGCTCCAAGGCGTAGCTTGCAGGTATTGGCGGGTAAAAGGGTGGATGTCGGTGTTGACGTAGTAGGTCATCCAATTGGAAATACCCGCACCTACCGAAATGGCTTTGAAGCGGTCGGTATTGGTGGTCAGGAATGCCGAGATGTAACCACCCTGGCTCCAACCCATACAGCCCATGCGGTTTTCGTCTACTACGCCCTTGGCAACGAGGTGATCCACTCCAGACATTACGTCCCACATATCGCCTACGCCCAGGTTGCGCACATTGAGCGAGCGGAATTTTTCGCCGTAGCCAGCCGAACCCCGATAATTCACCCGCAACACCAAGGCACCTTTTTCCAGCCATTGCATTACCGGATAAACGCTGCCCGGTACTGGCTGAGGCAGGTCAATGCCCGTTGGGCCACCGTGGATCATCACCAAAAGTGGGTATTTTTTAGCGGGATCGTAGTTTTGCGGTTTGTGGAGTACCCCTTCTATCTCTGCGCCGTCTTTGCTTTTCCAACGAATCACTTCACTAACGGCAGTTTTCCAGCCGGCAATTTGTTTGCTCATCTGGGTGATTTGCACGGGCTTGAGAACTGAAACGGGCGTTTTGAAAATTTCACCGAGGGTGATAGCGCTGGAGCTGCTGTAAGCCAGGGTTTTGCCATCTTTGGAAAAACTGTAGCCACCCAATACTTCGTTTCCACTGATCAAAGCTTTGTATTGCCCGCTGAGCGGATCAAGTCGGAAAAGCCACCTTTTGGCCCCCTGATAAGCAGTAAAAAAGACACCCGCAGCATTCCAACTCAAAGCACTGATGTCTTCATCAAAGTACTGGGCCAACTGATTAGGTTTTCCGCCTTGCAAATCAGCTACCAACACTTGGTCATTTTTGTAATAATATGCTGTAGTGTCATTCAGATTACTGGTGTACAGGATTTTTTTGGAATCTGGCGACCAGGCCGCAAAATTGTCCACGGAAGGATTTTTTACACTGAATACCACCTTTTTACTCGCCACCTCCATTACCTCAATGTCGGAGTACAAGGAAAAATTGATCAAAGGATTCGGTTGCCGGGTGTAGGCGATCATTTTCCCATCGGGCGACCAATCAAAATTGCTAATAGTAAATGGCCCTTCCGTAAGGCGCACTGCTTTGGGGTAACTGATGCAATCACTTTTTTTGCTCGAATCTTTTTTCTCCTCATAGCAAGGCATTTCACTGGGTGCGGGAAGCAAGTCGGGTTTAAAGTCCAATAGCCAGAGGTGCGAAAGGCGGTATTCTGCGTCATCGGCGGCCCAGCCACCGAAGCGTTCTTTGCGTTTTTTTTCTTCCTTGCTCTCTGGATCTTGTTTAAACAGCGCAAATTGTTTGCCATCCGGCGACCATTCAAAAGTGCCTACGCCATCCTCTTCAAAACTCACTTGTTGCGCTTCACCACCATTGGGGCGAATCACAAAGATTTGGTTTTTGTCGTTCCGACTGCTGCTGAAGGCAATCCATTTCCCATCAGGCGACCACTTCGGCGAGGTACTGCTGCTTTTGGGGCTGCGGGTCAATTGAAAAGGTTCTTCTCCATTGCGGGCCAGCCAAATTTCGGTATCGTAGCCGTTTTCCTTCCAATCGGTACTGGTCAGGGTATAGAGAATGTGTTGGCCGTCAGGAGAGAGAAGCGGAGTGCCCGCATTGCGCAGGGCAATGACTTGTTCGAAGCTGGTGCTGGCACCTTTTTGAGCTACGACTTTATTCAAAAAAGCACCACAAAGCGTCAACAGTAATATGGGTAAAAGTACCTTTTTCATGGTCAGTCGATTTTAAGTTTAATAGACTTGAGGCAAATTGATAATCAATAAGTTGTAAAATTAGAACCAAAGACCGTCCAATCCCTTGAAAATCAACTCGCCTCAACCGAATCTTACAGCGTTTTCAACCAATTCCCCAATCGATCAAACCACTTATCAGTCGTCGTGGGATTGTTCATGCCATAACCATGTCCTCCCTTGGGGTACAGGTGCATTTCCACCGGAATTTTGAACTTGTTCAGCGCCTGGTAAAAAGCGATACTGTTGTCCACTTTCACCGCGCCATCATCGGCAGAATGCACCAAAAAAGACGGCGGAGTACGGGCAGTTACTTGTAGCTCATTGGAAAACTTGAACTGTTGAGCGGTGGTGTGTTTTACCCCCAGCAATTTATCCCGCGAGCCCCCGTGTGCCAACTCGTAGCTGAGACTAATCACCGGATAAATCAAAATGGCGAAATCGGGTCGGACGCTCGTAGTGTCTTTTTCGGTAGGGTCAGCATTTTCGTAAAAATGGGTCGCTGCAGTGGAGGCCAGGTGCCCGCCTGCCGAAAAACCCATGATCCCCACTTTGCGCGGATTCACCTTCCATTTTGCCGCATTTTTGCGCACCAGGCGAATGGCTTGTTGGGCATCCTGAAGTGGTGCAATACTTTTGTCAATGCAGGAGGTATCCAGCGGCATGCGGTATTTGAGCACAAAAGCGGCCACCCCAATTGCGTTGAAAGCTTTGGCAACATCAAACCCTTCGTGATCAATAGCTGTGCCCGAATATCCGCCACCCGGGCATATTACAACACCTTGCCCATTGGGTTTTTGTGGGACATAGACCGTCAAGGTGGGTTCAACCGTTCCAAGTACAAACCGGGTGCCATTGGGTCTTTTGTCTACTATTTCCTTTGCGCCAGTGGGTTTAGAATTGGGAATCGGCCCTGGATAAAGTGGGATTTCTGTAGGTGTTTGTGCGCTTGACATAACACAGATTAAGTTGAGCAAAATTCCAATTTGAACGATCTTTAGCATGATGCAGTTGGTTTAAATGCTTATTGTTTGTCTGAAATTAAAGGTAAAATACAATCTTCGACAGGAAAGCTTACGACAAAACACAAATTAATTGTACTGAATTCCAAAAATCGCCTACCTTTGCAAACGAACATTCATTCGTATTACTCAGCCTTAACCAAGTAATCAAATAAAACCAAAACATGTCTACCAAGCTCCACAATTACTTACAGGGAGCCTGGGTACCCCATGATGGAGCGGGTATCCCTCAATTTGACGCCATCGATGGCACACTCATTAGTACTTGCGGGAGTGAAGGGTTGGACTACAGTGCCACCCTCCACTATGCCCGCAAAGTGGGTGGGCCGGCCTTGCGCAAAATGAGCTTCCAGGAGCGTGGGCGGATGCTCAAAGCCCTGGCTTTGTTCCTTGATGGACAAAAGGAAAAATACTACACCCTGAGCTACCGCAGCGGTGCCACCCGCGCAGATAGCTGGATCGACATTGATGGGGGCCTCGGCACGCTATTTGCTTACGCCAGCCTGCGGCGCAAATTGCCGGACACTCGCTGGTACCTGGATGGCGAAGCTGCCAAATTGTCAAAAGAAGGTAGCTTTATCGGCCATCACCTCCTAGTTCCCAAACACGGGGTAGCCATCCACATCAATGCTTTTAACTTTCCCATCTGGGGCATGTTGGAAAAACTGTCGGCCAATTTACTGGCAGGAATGCCGGCCGTAGTCAAACCCTCCGAAGTTACTTCGTACCTGAGTGAAATCGTAGTGCGCGACATCATTGCCTCGGGCATTTTACCGGAAGGTGCACTGCAATTGGTTTGTGGCAGCGGGATAGGGATTCTTGACGACTTGTGCGAGCAGGATGTCGTCACTTTCACGGGTTCGGCAGCTACGGGTCAACAATTGCGGGCTTTGCCCAGCATCATCCAGCATAGTGTACCTTTTAATATGGAAGCCGATAGTTTAAATGCTATCGTATTGGGGCCTGACGTGGAGCCCGGCAGTGCTAATTTCGATCTTTTCCTCAAAGAAATTCGGCGAGAGATGACGGCCAAAACCGGGCAAAAATGTACCGCCATCCGCCGCATTTTTGTCCCAGCAGACCGGATTGAAGCCGTCCAAAACGCCTTGTCCAAAATGCTGGCGCAAACCGCCCTGGGCGACCCGCGCACCGAAGGCGTACGTATGGGTGCCCTGGTCAGCAAAACCCAGCAGCAGGAAGTCCGTCAACAGGTAGAAAAATTGCTTCAAAACTCCACTTTGGCCTTTGGCAACCTGGATCAATTTGAAGTACTCGGTGCCGACAAAACCAAAGGGGCCTTTTTTGCCCCCATCCTCTTGCGCAACGATCAACCTTCGAAATACACCAACACCCATCAAATTGAAGCTTTTGGGCCGGTGAGCACCTTGATGCCTTACCGCGATTTGGAAGAGGCCATTGAATTGGTCAACCTGGGCAAAGGCTCACTCGTCAGCACCATTGCCACAGCCGATCCTCGTTTTGCGCAGGAGTACGTCATGGAGGCTGCCCCCTACCACGGTCGCATCCTGATCCTCAATGAAGCCAGTGCCAAGGAGAGCACCGGGCATGGATCACCCATGCCCTTGTTGTCACACGGTGGCCCAGGTCGGGCAGGTGGCGGGGAAGAGCTGGGTGGTTTGCGCGGCATCAAACACTACCTGCAACGCACCGCCATTCAGGGGCACCCGACTATGCTTGGCCAGATCACCGAAGTATATCAGGTTGGTGGGGCTCAACCCGAGGCGACCATTCACCCTTTCCGCAAATACTTCGAAGACTTGCAAATTGGCGAAACTTTGAGTACCCACAAACACACCGTGACGGAAAGCGACATCATCAATTTTGCCAACCTGACCGGAGATCATTTTTATGCCCACGTGGACGAAACTGCCTTGGAAGGAACACCCTTCGAGCGCCGGGTTGCCCACGGCTATTGGATTCTTTCCAAGGCAGCAGGGATGTTTGTGGAGCCCCGCAAAGGCCCGGTTTTGCTCAACTACGGCCTGGAAGAATGCCGCTTCACCAAACCCGTTTACCCCGGCATGACCATCGGGGTAAGGTTGACAGTGAAAGAAAAAATCGCCCAAGAGCAGCGCGATGAGAACGATGTGCCCAAAGGAATCGTTAAATGGTTGGTAGAAGTATTTGACCAAAACAATGAGACGGTGGCCATTGCCACTATTCTTACGATGGTCAGAAAAGTTGAAACGTTGAAGAGTTGAAAAGTTTAGGCTACCGCAGCGACTTAGACCATGCCTTTGTCTAAGCAGCTGCGGTAGCCTAAACTTTTCAACTTTTCAACTACTAACAAAAATGTATGTCAACAACGATTCAATCCGGCCAGGTGGGCTATCATGTCGAAAATGGAATTGGGGTCATCAGTTTTCATCACCCCGCCCATAATTCCATGCCTAGCCCTCTGCTGCAAATACTAAGCGAAACCATTGAGCAAGCTAGCCAGGATCCTGCGGCAAAAGTCATCATCCTGAAAAGTGCGGGTGACCGTACTTTTTGTGCAGGAGCCAGTTTTGATGAATTGGCTGCCATTGAAGATTTTGCCAGCGGGAAACGTTTTTTTACGGGTTTTGCCAAAGTCATCAATGCCCTGCGCAAAAGCCCCAAATTGATAATCGGGCGCATCCAGGGCAAAGCAGTTGGCGGTGGCGTTGGCCTTGCCGCAGCCTGCGACTATTGCCTGGCTACCCAGGACGCAGCGATTAAACTGAGCGAGCTGGCGGTAGGCATTGGCCCTTTTGTAGTTGGGCCTGCGGTAGAACGCAAAATCGGCACCTCGGCTTTTTCCCAAATGGCCATCAACGCCACCGAATGGTACTCCGCCCATTGGGCGATGGAACGCGGTTTGTTTGCCAACGTTTACCCCAGCATCGCGGAACTGGATCAAGGGGTACACGCCCTGGCGCTCAACCTGGCTCAATCCAGCCCCGAAGCCATGCGCGAGCTAAAAGCCATCTTTTGGGAAGGAACCAGCCATTGGGATCAATTCCTGGAAGAACGGGCGGCCATTAGTGGCCGATTGGTGTTGACGGAATATGCTAAACGAGCCATCAAAAAATAATTTCGGATTGGGGATTTGGGGATTTCGGATTGGGGATTTCGGATTTCGGATTTCGGTTGGTGCGTTGAACATACATTTTTACATGAATGCACAATCTGTTTTCAATGAAAATCAAATACTAGAGACGAAGCACCAACCGAAATCCCCAATCCGAAATCCGAAATCCCCCAATCCGAAATCCTCAAAGCCATGACCATTATTAAAACCAAATTATCCATTCCGCCCAAAACCCTGCTTGAAGCCTTTCGACTGATGGCTACCGCCAAAAGTATGTCGGACCTGTACGAGGAAAACTTCAAGCTGGTGTCCAAATACGTGCATGCCACCTCACGCGGGCACGAAGCCATACAACTGGCGCTGGGCATGCAAATGTTGCCCCAGGATTATTTGTTTCCATATTATCGGGACGATGCCATGTTGTTGAGCATCGGGATGCGGCCTTACGATTTGATGCTCCAATTGTTGGCCAAACGCGACGATCCTTTTTCCGGCGGGCGTACCTATTATGCCCACCCCAGCCTGAGGGATGCCGACAAACCCAAAATCCCGCATCAATCCTCTGCCACCGGGATGCAAGCCATTCCGGCCACAGGGGTTGCACTGGGATTTTGGTACAAAGAATCCCGCGCCTTGACCAAAGACTACCCCATTGACAAACCCATCGTCGTGTGCTCGCTTGGCGATGCCTCCATGACCGAGGGCGAGGTGTCAGAAGCCATGCAAATGGCGGTGTTGAAAAAGCTGCCCATCCTCTACCTGGTGCAGGACAATGGCTGGGACATTTCCGCCAGCGCCGCCGAGGTGCGAGCCCAAAGTGCAGCCGAATACGCAGCAGGGTTCAAAGGTTTGGAAACCCGCAGCATTGGCGGCAATGATTTTTTTGAATGTTACGAAACCCTGCGGGAAGTCATCAATACGATCCGCAAGGAAAGGCGGCCTTTTTTGGTGCACGCAGAAGTGCCCCTCCTGAGTCACCATACCTCCGGTGTGCGCAAGGAATGGTACCGCGACGATATGGATTACCACCTCACCCGTGATCCTTTCCCCTTGTTTTGGAAGCACTTGCTCGAAGAGGGGGTGGCGAGTGAAGATGAACTGGAAAGCATCCATCAACAAGCTCAGGCTCAAGTCCGGGTTGATTTTGCAGCAGCCCAGGAAGCGGAAGATCCTGCTCCCAATGAATTGTACTTGCACGATTTTGCCCCCACTCCGCTTACCGCTGAAAAAGGCCAACGCCAACCCGCCCAAGGCGAAGAAAGCCTGATGGTGGACTGTGCCCTGCACGCTGTAGAGGAACTTTTGCAAAAATATCCTGAATGCCTCCTGTACGGGCAGGACGTGGGCATGCGCCTGGGGGGAGTGTTTCGCGAAGCGGCTACTTTGGCGCAAAAATTTGGCAAGGAACGCGTATTCAATACCCCCATTCAGGAAGCTTTCATTGTGGGAAGTACGGTCGGTATGTCGGCATTGGGGCTCAAACCCATCGTGGAAGTGCAATTCGCCGATTACATCTGGCCGGGGCTCAATCAATTGTTCACCGAAGTCAGTCGCTCTTGTTACCTCTCGAATGGCAAGTGGCCAGTGAGTTGTGTGATTCGGATACCGGTGGGTGCTTATGGCAGCGGCGGCCCCTACCACAGCTCCAGCATCGAATCAGTGCTGAGCAACATCCGAGGCATCAAAATTGCCTACCCCAGCAATGGTGCCGACATGAAGGGCCTGATGAAAGCGGCTTACCACGATCCAAACCCAGTCATCGTGCTGGAACACAAGGGCCTGTATTGGTCTAAAGTAAAAGGCACCGAAGCAGCCAAAGTGATTGAGCCGGATGCGGAATACATGGTGCCCTTGGGCAAAGCCCGCCTGGCCCTGGAAGCCAGTGCCACAAGCAATACGCTCTTTGTGGTCACCTACGGTATGGGCGTGCACTGGGCCTTGAATGCCGCCAAAAGTTACCCTGGCCGCATCGAAATCCTGGATTTGCGGAGCATTGCTCCATTGGATGAGGAAGCTATTTACACCGGAGCCAAAAAACATGGCCGGGTGCTGGTGATTACTGAAGAGCCCGTAAATTGTAGCTTCGCCCAAAGTATCGCCGCAAGGATTCAGCAACACTGCTTTAAATTTCTGGATGCTCCGGTGGTGACGATCGGGGCAGCGAATGTTCCGGCGATCCCGCTCAGTGAGGTATTGGAAAAGGAGATGTTGTTGAGTGCGGAGAAGGTGGCTGTGGAGATGGGGAAGGTGTTGGGGTATTGAATTATTGATTGGCAAAAAAATGTTCTGCAACAGATAACAAAATGGACTTGTGACGAACCCCTTGAACGCATTAACGGTAAAAAAAATGGTGATTTACTCTCAGCACACTTGGTACATTTTTTACTTCCTGATTTTTTTGGAAACTCAATTATCGGTGTTTACAAATTACTTCCAGAGTGGGGAACTTGGCATTGGGCTGAGCAGATGAGTGAGGAATTTGTTTTTGAAACAGAGGATAAAGTATATATAATGCACTTTGGGGAAAGCTCTTAGTCAAACTCACAAATAAGGATTCTTCTCAGGGTTCTGCCTGCTATCCCATACTAAATGAATCACAACAAAATTTCCTTGAATTTTGTAAAACAGGCTATTAAATTTGTTAACTCTCAGCCTTCGAATTGTTTTGAACCGAGTAGGCTGGCCAATTTCAGGATAATGTTGTAAGCGATCTAACTTTTTGTAGAGTATGTCGATGAACTTGCTTGCTGCCCGATGGGAAAAATTATCAATCAAATAAGTTTCAATATCCAATATTTCCTGATTCGCTTTCGGCTTCCAAATTATTGCTTTTGCCATACTTTAAATTGTTGAAATACAGCATCATTAGGGATTGCATCATTGATATCTTCGTCCAGATCGGCGATTTCAAGAGCCTGTAGTACCTCAACTGGCAAATCATCTAGCTGATCGGCATGTTTGACCATCTCGATACAATTGTCCAACATCCGACGAAGTAGGTCTTCGTCTTCAATTTGTGCCAACATGCCCATAAAAGCCCCTTTCATTTCCAGGATGTTCATATCAGTATCTGTTTCTAACAAACTTACATTAATTCCTACTGTTTTCCAAAAACTCAAGCAAAATTACTACTTTCACAACTAAACCAACACAATAACCCTAAAACCTCCCACCTATGCGCCAGTTCCTAGAAAAAATCCTCCCGGACAACGACCTTGCCCGCAAATATCTCGCCATTGGATTGACAGTTTTACTAGCGGGACTCCTAACCTATTGGGGAATATATGATGTTGGCTCGTATGGGCTTGCCTTATTTTTGCTTACTCCTTTTTTCATCGGTACCAGTTCCAGCATGATATATGGGTTGAAAAAAGGAATAACTGTGGGCGAAGCCTGGAATGTAGCACTGTTAAGCCTTCTGGTTTTTACGCTTGGTTTGCTCATTTTTGCGATGGAAGGTTTATTGTGCATCATAATGGTTGCGCCAATTGGGGTTATTTTTACTTGGCTTGGCAGTGTGCTTGGTTATGCAATTGTGCGCAGAGCCGAAGCCAAAGCCCCCACCGCCATGCTGATTTTATTGTGCAGCATTCCCTTGGTTGCTTTTGTAGAGAAAGATTACAAAGCCGAGCTAAGGGCTGTCGTCAGCTCCATCGAAATAGACGCCGCCCCCCAAACCGTCTGGAAAAATGTAGTTGAATTCCCACAATTGGAGGAACCGACTGAATTTATTTTTAAAACCGGAATTGCCTATCCCATCAACGCCAAAATTGAGGGCACCGGAGTTGGCGCAATCCGGCACTGCAATTTCACCACCGGAAGTTTTGTGGAACCCATCACCGTTTGGGATGAGCCTCGGCTTTTAAAATTTGATGTGCTCGACCAGCCTGAGCCGATGAAAGAAATAAGTTTTTGGGACATCAACGCCCCACATTTGCACGACTATTTTGTATCCAAACAAGGACAATTCAAATTGACTGCATTGCCCAATGGCAAAACCCTGCTGGAAGGAACCACCTGGTATCATCACCGCATCAAACCTGCATTTTATTGGCAATTGTGGAGTGACCAGATCGTCCATGCAATCCACCAGCGGGTTTTGGAACACATCAAAAAAAATTCAGAGCAACAATAAAAATCAGGAACTGATGCGTGAAGTCCTTGACGAAATCGAACCCGAAAAACCAGTCCCCGGAAAGGTATTTTCAATCTTATCCTTTGCCTTTGCGATGTTGACCTTAGTGCTTGGAATCGTTTTAATGGTAAAAACACAAGTTTTGTCCCCTAAAATCAATGTGAGTTCCTTGCGGTACCCACCCATGATCCTAATTAGAGGGTTTCAAATAGCCTGTCTTTCAGGCCTTATCTTTGCCATTGCAAGCATGGTCAAAAAAGAAAAGCTCCCTTACCTAAAAGCAATTGGTGCCGTATTGAATTTTTTAATTTTTGGGCTAATCCTGGGGCTGATTGTATTTGCAGCAATCATTGACATGAGTCGATAATAGTAGCCCGCACTTGTTCAATAAGTTAAAATGAAATTTGACTTAATTGATTTTTTTACCGCAGCGTTTGCTCGGCGAAACGCTGTGGTAAAAAATGGTTGTGGGTGATTGGAACTCAGGAACCCTGAAACCTTTCTACTCATACGATACAATCGTCGTAATGTAACTCCCCGGATACCCCAATCTTTCCAGCTCTGCCTTCAGTCGCTCCGCCTCGGCCCTACTCTTAAAGGTCTTTTTCGACTCCACAATCCACACCTGCTCACAGGGCTGATAACGGGCGGCCAGACTATTGTGAAAATGGTAATTGCGGGGGTCGGTATCTTTGAGTACGGCTACTTGCACTCGGTATTCCAGTCCGGTTTTGGTGTTAAACACAGGTAAAGCCTTGGGTTTTGCCTTGGTATCGTAAGCACTAGGTAAGTTGTCACAATAAACAGGTTTCGCTTTGACCGGACTTTGTGCAAAACCTTTTACGGAAAAAACAAAAACACATAGGCTTGAGAGTAGGAATTTTCCAAACATGATTCACACTTTAGATCTTGAAATGATTATGATTGAACAGTTGCTTTTTTCTTGCATGTAAAATAAAAGAACTCGCATCGGTTTTGACGCAAAAACGCCGAAAAGTATCTACATTTCCAACTCAAACTGATTGAATAAGTCATTTTCACAAAACTACTTTGTTTTTAAAATTTTGTAGTCATGCTCAAAAAAATGCCCTATCTGTGCCTGCTATTGGTGTTGAGCTGGAGTTGTTCACCCAAGGTAGCCCTTAAAAACCAATCGGATGAAGCTACCCGTGCTTTGGCCGACCAATTGGCTCACAAGTACATCATCATTGATGGACACGTAGATTTGCCTTTCCGGCTCAAAGTGAGCAATTTCCAACTGACCCGCCAATACATCGGGATTCCAGTGGAAACCAAGGAAGGCGACTTCGACTATGTGCGCGCCAAAAAAGGTGGCCTGAGTTGCCCCTTTATGTCGATTTATGTCCCTTCATCTTACCAACTCAATGGCAAAGCCAAACTCCTGGCCGATTCCCTGATCGACATGGTGAGTGGCATTGCTCGCGAGATTCCCGACAAGTTTAAAATCGCTCTCTCCCCTGCTGAGGTGGAAGCCAATTTTAAACAAGGCCTGATTTCACTGCCCATGGGTATGGAAAACGGCGCTCCGGTGATGGACGACCTCGCCAATGTGGCCTACTTCCACCGCCGGGGTATTCGCTACATCACCCTCACCCACGGCAAGGACAACCAGATCTGTGATTCCTCTTACGATACCACGGGTACCTGGAACGGCCTGAGCCCTTTTGGTGAAAAAGTAGTCCTGGAAATGAATCGGGTTGGCATTATGGTGGATGTGTCGCACATTTCGGATAGTTCTTTTTTTGACGTGGTCAAACTCAGCAAAATCCCCGTCATCGCCTCTCACTCTTCTTGCCGCAAGTTCACCCCAGGCTGGCAGCGCAACATGAGTGATGATCAACTAAAGGCTTTGGGCAAAAACGGCGGCGTCATTCAAATCAATTTTGGCTCAACCTTTCTGGACTCCAAAATCCCGGAATACAACAACAAAAAACGCGACGAACTTGCTGAAATCCTAAAAAAAGCGGGCCTCAAGGATTCAGACGCAGCCGCCAAGCCACTCATTGAGGAGTTTGGCAAAAAGAATCCCAAGTTGTACGCCGACGTAAAAACGGTAGCCGATCACATTGATCACGTGGTGAAACTGATCGGAATTGACCACGTTGGTATCGGATCTGATTTTGACGGGGTGGGCGACTCCCTACCCACCGGGCTCAAAGACGTATCCCAATACCCCAACCTGATTTTTGAATTGTTGAAACGCGGCTACAGCGAAGAAGACATCGCTAAAATTTGCTCTAAAAATGTATTGCGGGTGTGGAAAGCGGTGGAAAAGGCAGCGAGTAAAAGTTAATAAAAAAGACTCAGCCGAAACCGGGTCTCAAAGATTGCTTGACCTTTATTACAATTTCCATAGTGTAAAAATGCAAAGTGCCTTGACGCGAATCAAGGCACTTTGTGTTTGAAATGACCAGCCCAAATTTGGGTTATTGAAGTTTTCAACTAATACGCCGTCGACATGTACTCAATCACCACATCCCGCACGTCATTTTTGATTTGTTTGCCTTTGCTGGTGGTGAGCATTTTGGGTTCATCGGCTTTGTATTTGCCCATAAAACCCAGGTTGGCTTCACTGCCTGCCGCTACAAAAGAAGAAATAACCACTTTGTAGATTTGTTTGTCATCGATGGGTTTTCCATTGATCTGCCAGGCCCCGTTCACTTCCGTGATGTGACTGACCTGGAGGTAGCCCCCCTCGGTTTTGTTCTTTTTTAAGCCATTGTCCAGCAAATTTTTCAATTCCGATCCTGGAATTTCTTGCCGGGCAAAGCCCCCACCAAAGGGGAAAGAGCGCACTACGTCATATACCGTCATCGTCCCCTCCAGATTATCATCCAGCCGCATGGAACCCGAGTTGATCAAATAGACATCCGCACCCGGCATAGCGTATTCCATTGCCTGAGCAGTCATGGTGCCAAAATTGGTTTGGCGGCTGCGAATATCGGTTTCTTTACATTCCAAAGTTTCGCGCAGGGTAGCAATTTTTTGCTCGGGCTGGTACCCGTTGTTGCGTAAGGTTTGGTCAACCTTGGAGACCCACTTGTTCACCACCGCCTCCGTAGCAGGGTCTGAAGGGATTGAGGCGTTGACATATTTAAGTGAAGATTGAATCCGCACCAATTTTGAGTTGGGATCAAACCTACAGCGATGGATGTACACCGTTTTTGCATTGGCATCTGCCTTGGTGATGATGGTGTTTTCTACGTAGTGATCCTGATGGTCGTGGTCGTGGCCACCAATAAATAGAGGCACACCCGGCACCGCAGCAGCCAGCGCCCGATCGTCGGCAGCGGCAAGGTGGGTCAGCGCCACTACTACATCACTCTGGGTTTTCGCTTGGGCAACCACCCGGCGAAAGTTTTCCTCCACTGGCAAGTAGTGCACGTAAGGCCGTTTGGTAAAAGGCAGCAATACCCCGGTAAAGGCCAACTTCATGGAGTCACCCGCACTGTTTTTAAAGGTATGGTTGATAAAATCGGGAACGAGTTCGGTTTTACCCTTGACGATCTGTTTGAAGGGTGCAATGGTTCCTCCGGTATACACCCGCCGCACATTGGCGCTCACAAAACGAAATGTACACTGGTTGAAGCGTTTTTGGATCAGTGCTGAATCCCTTTCGTCAAATTCATGATTGCCAAAAGTAGCATAATCCAGCCCCATGGCATTCAGTGTTTCGACCATTTGTAGGCCGGCTATTTTTTCACCCGTTTCCAGCTTAAGGTTGGCAGTAAGGCTAGGCGAGAGGAAGTCACCCGCGATGACAGTAACTACATTGGGGGTTTCTTTGAGCAGTTCTTTGCGAATGCTGGCAACCCTGGCCAAACCACCCGCATTGCCACCTTCCAAGGGGGCTATCTCATAAACATCGTTGAGTTGGAGAATGATAAAGTCGATGGCTTGTGGTGTGCGTTGCTGTGGAACTTTTACGGCACAACTTCCTAGCACGAACAAGAGGAGCAATAGCCCTAAAGGTTGCAATTTTTTCATAAAGAGATTTTAGGTAAAATGAAGATAGGGAAAGCGAAATAGGCAGGAGTCCTATTCAGTACGTTGAAACATGGTTGAAAACAATCAACTAAACTACGGTTGACAAATTTGCTACAAATAAAAAAGACCGAGGATCAATAAGTTCCCCGGCCCTAAGTAAAACTAAACCCCAGTTAATGTTCTTTTTCGAGTTTCTCGAAGTCAATAACAACAAATTGTTATTGGCTCCGCCTAATTACAGGAACAAATCTCTGTCAAAAGAACTATTTAGCAAATATAAAAGTAATCTTTTTAAGATGCAAATGAAAAGGCAAATTAAGTTGTTAATTGCACAAAAAAAGCACGCATTGTCTAATTTTGGCCTGAAAAAGCAAAAAAACTTGCACTTTTTTGAACTACATGCAACTTTTTGCAAATAGTGCGGTGCGAAATTAAACAGTTTTTATGAACTACAAAATTTTTTTTGAAGAAAAATTAGTACAAATCATTTTCTTCCAGATAAGGGATCAAATCTCGGATAGTGTCCAACATTTTCGTTGGGTGATGAGGCAACAACAACTCAGCTGGATGGGTACCATTTGCTACGGCCAAGCTATGGAGAAGCTGAGCATTTTGACCGGCCTGGATATCCGATGGCGTATCCCCAACTGAAATGACATGCGCAGGAGCGTCAATTTGCAGCAAATGCATTGCCTTAAAAATCATGTCCGGCGCTGGTCTTCCTGCCACAACCTGATCACTCGAAATGGAACAATCAATCAAGGAGTTTCCGGTGTTGACATATTGTTCATTTAATCCTTGCAACCATCCCAAGCGATCCAGGATAATGTCGGTCACCTTCCGGTAAAAACCCGTGGTCAGCGCAATTTTGATGCCTTTTTCGCGCAAAAAAGCAAACACTTCCAAGGCTCCTTCGGTTGGCACGATGGGCTGAGTGTGGTAATGGTGTTCAAGAATTTGGGTGAAGGTATGAAACGAGTGATCTACTTGTTGCAGCCAATGTTCACCTCGTTGACCCAATTGCCGTTCCCAATAGGTTTCAAAAACGAAGCGTTTGCCCCAACCTTGTACGGCCAAAATTTCAGCCTCGCTCATTTCTAGGCTCGTTTGTAGGGCGGCTTGCCGAAAGCAGTGTTCTACTTCGTGTTCGTCGCGGACGGTTGTACCCGCCATGTCAAAAGCGACCAGTTTGATTTTATTTTTCATCATGACCAAGTTTGTTGAATGATGGCACCGGCCAAACCTATCCCTGAAGTCATCCCTTTGCCCCCAATCCCGGTGACAATTTGAATGTGTTCATCAACGTGATGGTGAAACAGATCGGCACCCTTGACCTGGGCATAGTACCCATTCCAATATTTTTGAATGCTCCAGTTTGGCAAATTCAGGATACGTTTCGCTTCCTCCAGGATCAGCTCATTGATTTCCTGGTTGGTATCAAAACCCAGTTGATCCACTTCTGCTGCTGGCGCGTATTCGTGCGAGTCACCAATGATGATGGAACCGTCGATTGCTTGTTTAAAGAGAATATGGATGCCATAGTCTAGCAAGGCTTTGGCATAAACACTGTCATCTTTGCTGGCCCAGGAAGGGCATTGCTGAAAACTCTCATACCGGCGAATCGACAAACCCGTGAGGATGTTGCCGGGCAGAGCAACTGCTGGCAGCGGGTAGGTTTGCATCATCTGCAATTTGGAAACCACCAAATTGCTGCTGCGGAAAAGCTCAGGGTACAAAAATCGAAATTCACGACCCGAACAAATGATGATTTTTTCTGCCTGCAGGTGTTGTCCAGTGCTGGTTTCAGCAGTAGCCAGACCATTGTTGGAGGTGCAGGCCACAACTGGCGTATTGGGGAGATAGGTAAAGGTATCGGGATATTTTTTTTGCAGGTACTCCAACAAACGCCCAATCATGGTACGAGGCTCAATGCTGAGTTCCAAGGGAAAGTACAGGGCCGCCAGGCAATAGTCTTCCCGCAAAGGTGCCAGACGCTGTAAACACTCCGCTTTACTCAGCCATTGGCAGGGATAGTTGTTTTGCTGATTGATTTGGTAGAGCTCTTCAATCAATTGCAACTCGCCCGGGTTAGAGGCGATATAATAAGATCCATTGTTGCGCAAGCCCAGGTCAAACTCGGCCTGGATGCTTTGGTACAGCGCCAAACTGTCCAACCCATATTGTTGCCATTTGCCAGCAGTCAGGCCAGAAATGACGGCCTGGCCGAAATTGCGCACCGTAGCCTCTTGGGGCATGTTGTCTTTTTCGGTTAAAATCACCGTATAGCCTTTGCGCAGGGCGTGTAAGGCATGTCCAGTACCTAAAATGCCTGCACCGACAACCAATAAATCAGCTGCTTTGACCATAAATTTGAATGGGATTAAATTTTTTGCATAATAGTAAAATCGCTCAAAGGTAACTTACTTCTACAAAACAGCATTTATCCAAACTTTAAATCTAGGCAAATTTTGGGTTAATTTTTTACATCAATACGACAATGTAGGGCAACTTTCCCATGAGCCTAGGCGTTTTTTATGGTGCACATTTGACTTTTTAACAATTTTTTCGTCTAAAGAAAGTTAATTTAGTTTTAGTTGGGAATTTTAATTTATTTATCAGCCTGATTATGAAACCACTATTAGAAAAAATTGATCCTGTATTCGGCAGTTCCTTTGCAATCAGGGAATTTACCGACTTGGATCCTGTTTATAAACCCTTTTGGCATTTTCACCCTGAGTACGAAATTGTCTATATTTCCAAAGGAAAGGGCAAACGCCACATCGGCAATCACATCTCCTATTACGAAGACGGCGACCTGATTTTTCTTGGGCCCAACTTACCTCACTTGGGCTTCACCGAAGGGCACTTTAAGGATCAGGTAGAAATCGTAGTACAAATGAAAGAGGATTTTTTGGGCAAAGAATTCCTCAAGGCCCCGGAAATGCGCGAGGTACACCACCTGTTTGAACGTTCGCGCAAAGGCATCATTTTTCATGGCAAAACGCGTGAATGGGCTGGTGCCCAGTTGCGAGCCATGGCGCACATGGAGCCTTTTGATCGTTTGGTGGAGTTGCTCAAAGTGCTGCGCGAGCTGGGAAAAACGGAAGAATTCAGTTCCCTGAATGCCGATGGATTTGCTTTTGATGTCCAGGCGCAGCACCTGGAGCGCATCCAGGAAGTGTATGAATACGTAGAAGCCAGTTTTCAAGAAGAAGTGACTTTGGACGAAGTTGCCCGTCGAGTAAATATGACTGTGCCCGCGTTTTGTCGCTATTTCAAACGATTGACGGGCAAAACTTTCACCCATTTTGTCAACGAGGTACGCGTAGCTCATGCCTGTCGTTCGCTGGCCAATGAGCACTTGAGTATTGCCGCAGTCAGTTTTGACAGTGGCTTCAACAACCTCTCGCATTTCAATAAGCAGTTCCGTTTGGTGGTCGGAACCAGCCCGAGGGCTTTCCGCCAAAACCTGCGGCAAATAGTTGAATAATCCCTGATTTTAAAAGCATCCAAAAGAACTATTATGTCCCGAAATCTCAGTACACTGTTTTTGTTCCTTTTGATCCTGCTTTGTGGCTGTCAAGGGCCCAAGGTTAAAAAAGAGTTGATTGGAAGTTGGCGTTACGATCTGGATTCCATGAAAAGGGAAAACCTGCGCAACCAGGCTGATCCGACCCAACGCAATTACATGGAAAGTGTGATGCAGGCCCTGCGCATGGCCAAAATTGATCTGCTCGATGACGGCTCCGCCATATTCAGCCTAGATGACACCCTACAAGAAGGCAACTGGCATGTGCAGAACAACGGCAAAGAGCTGGTGATGTTGCTAAAAGATGGCCCACAAGTATCACGCATTCAACGCATTACTAGAGATACAATTTTCCTTGACCCTGTCTCTGCACCCGGGCCACAGTTCACCCGAATTTTGGTACCCGCCAATTAAAGTCAACCTCGCCCCATTTTTTACAAATATGCAAATTCTGTAGTAAGGTCAATTTTTTTCCTAAATTTTAATCATTTCATAATCAAATGTTCACATACAGTTAATATTGGGGACTGACCTTTGTTTTGTCAAATATGGACGACCTCATTTGATTTGCAAAATGAAAAAGGAACTCGATCTTGTAATACTGTCGGATATTCATCTGGGTACTTATGGTTGCCACGCCAAAGAGCTGCTGAATTATTTGAAACACATCAAAACAAACGCTCTGGTGCTGAATGGCGATTTTATCGACATGTGGCAATTTCGCAAAAATTATTTTCCTCAGGAGCACCTGCAAATCATCCAGCGCATCTTGCGCATGGCGGCCAAAGGCACACAGGTGTATTACATCACCGGGAATCACGATGATGCCCTGCGGCGTTATTCCAATTTTTCTTCCGGGAACATTCACCTGCGCGATACCCTCGAATTACAAATCAAAGGCAAATCTTACTGGATTTTCCACGGTGATATTTTTGACATCTTCATCAAATATTCTCCTTTCATTTCAAAGTTGGGCGGCAAGAGTTACGATTACCTGATTTTATTCAACCGTTGGGTCAATAAAATCCGTGCCTTTTTTGGACTGCCCCGTTTGTCTTTTTCCCAAAAAATCAAATACAGCGTCAAAGAGGCGATCAAATTTGTAGACGATTTTGAAGAAAAAGCCATTGACCTGGCCGCCGAAAAAGGGTACGACTACGTGGTATGTGGTCACATTCACCGCGCCCAAATCAAAACCCTGGAGCGCCAGGGCAAAAAAGTCACCTACCTCAATTCCGGCGATTGGGTTGAAAGCCTGACTGCGCTGGAATACAAATGGGGTGAATGGTCGATCTACGAATACAACGAAGCCGACTTCCTAGCCAACAGCGCCAATTTCACCCTCCATGCGGTCGGAGCAGAGGAAGAGGAAGACGAACAAGCCACCGCTGGTGAGGCATTGAGCACCGCAGCCATGTTTGAACAGATTGTCCAACAAGCAGGACCGCAGAGACGTGCGGTATAACTTGCCCTTCCCAATACCTAACTTACTTTAACCATTCAATAGCTGTTTCAGGTACAGGGCCATTAAAGTGCTGTACCTTTTTGTTTTTAGATTTCTCCATTTAAATAATTAATTAGCCTACCTTTGCAGCAAAATTCTGAAACACTAACCTGTGTTTAGATTTTCAGATTTTTTTAGAACTTTGCGATCCAATTAACCCGAAACTTGTTTCGTGTAGGTAGCACATTGAGGAATATGAAGAACCTTCGAAATTTTTGTGTAATTGCCCATATCGACCACGGTAAAAGTACCCTGTCGGACCGTCTGTTGGAATTTACCAAAACCATTGATAAACGCAACATGATGGCCCAGACCCTGGACAACATGGATCTGGAACGCGAGCGTGGCATCACGATCAAGAGCCACGCCATCCAAATGGCCTATGTCCATACTGACGGGGAACGGTACACCTTTAATATGATCGACACCCCTGGGCACGTCGACTTTTCTTACGAAGTATCTCGCTCCATTGCCGCATGTGAAGGTGCGCTGTTGCTGGTAGATGCCACCCAAGGCATTCAGGCGCAGACCATCTCAAACTTATATTTGGCCATTGAACACGACCTGGAAATCATTCCGGTACTCAACAAAATCGACATGGAAAGCGCCATGGTCGAAGAGGTAGCCGATCAGGTCATTGATTTGATTGGTTGCAAAAGGGAAGATATCTTATTGGCTTCCGGTAAAACGGGGGTCGGTATTCAGGAAATCATGGACGCGGTAGTAGCTCGGATTCCAGCCCCCAAAGGCGATCCTGAAGCACCCCTGCAAGCCTTGATTTTCGACTCGGTATTTAACTCTTTCCGCGGGGTAATTGCCTATTTCCGCATCCTCAACGGGCGGATGCGCAAGGGGGAAAAGATTCGCTTTTTCCACACCAGCAAAGAATACGAAGTAGACGAGGTAGGGATCCTGCAAATGAACCTGATTCCTCAAACGCACCTGGAGGCCGGGAACGTAGGCTACATCATTACGGGGATCAAAGAATCGCGCGAGATCAAAGTTGGGGATACCATTACCAATGCCATCAACCCTTGTACGGAAGCCATCCATGGTTTTGAGGATGTAAAACCGATGGTGTTCGCCGGGATTTTCCCAGTCGACAACGACGATTTTGAAGACCTACGCGATAGTTTGGAAAAATTGCAACTGAACGATGCCTCTTTGGTATTCGAGCCTGAAACCTCGGTGGCCCTGGGCTTCGGGTTCCGTTGCGGCTTCTTGGGCATGTTGCACTTGGAAATCATCCAGGAGCGCCTCTCCCGGGAGTTCAACATGGAGGTGATCACCACCGTGCCAAACGTGTCTTACTTTGCTACCAATACCAAGGGTGAAAAGTTTGCGGTACGCACCCCAACTGATCTTCCTGATCCCAACTATTTGCAAGAAGTACAAGAACCCTATATCCGCGCTCAAATCATCACCAAACCGGAATACATCGGGACCATCATGACCCTGTGTATGGATAAGCGGGGGATTTTGACCCGTCAAAGCTACTTGACAACCAGTCGGGTGGAATTGACTTTTGAGTTGCCGCTGGCAGAAATCGTCTTCGATTTTTACGACCGCCTCAAGTCTATCTCACGGGGTTACGCTTCTTTCGATTACGCCATGCTCGATTACCGCGCTTCCGATCTCGTGAAGCTGGACATCAAGCTGAATGCGGAAAATGTCGATGCCCTTTCGGCCCTGGTACACCGCACAAAAGCGGAGTCTTTTGGCCGCAAAATCTGCTCCCGTTTGAAAGAATTGCTGCCACGTCAGCAGTTTTTGATCGCCATTCAGGCTGCGGTTGGTGCCAAAATCATCGCCCGTGAAACCATCTCGGCCCTGCGCAAAGACGTTACCGCCAAGTGTTATGGTGGGGACATCTCGCGTAAACGCAAACTGCTCGAAAAGCAGAAAGAGGGTAAGAAAAAGATGCGCCAGATTGGTAGTGTAGAGGTGCCGCAGAAAGCGTTCTTGGATGTATTGAAATTGTCGGATTGATACTTAGGTGTGTCTTTAGTGCCTTGGGTTTCTTAGGTGGTGAAATTTTGCCTCGCTTCGCAAGGCTTTCTTTTTCACCACCTAAGAAACCCAAGGCACTAAAGACACACCTAAGCTAATTCTTATCAGGTTCTCCGTAGCGCACGATACCTCCCCTTTCCAAAGCGCGTCCCATTGAACTCCACGGTGCCCTTCAAATTTTCCTGCTCCTCTGTTGGCAACTGACTAAAGTCGGCACATTCCTGAGAACAACAAGCATGGTATTTCGCTGCACAGTCCTCACACTGGATGAAAAGCACGTGGCATACATCGTTGGCGCAGTTGCGATGGGTATCACAGGGCTGGCCGCATTGGTGACAATGGGCGACTACATCCTCGGAAATCCGCTCCCCGAGGCGTTCATCAAAGACAAAGTTTTTACCGATGAACTTGTTGGGCAATCCCTGTGCTTCACATTGGTGAGCATATTCAATAATGCCTCCATCAATCATAAACACATTGCTGAAGCCCTTGTGCAGATAATAGGCACTGGCCTTTTCGCAGCGAATTCCGCCGGTGCAGTACATCACAATGTTTTTGTCCTTCTCTTCTTTCAGTAGGTCTTCAACCAGGGGCAATGCTTCCCGGAAGGTTTCCACATCGGGGCGGATTGCCCCTTCAAAGTACCCCACCTCACTTTCGTAATGGTTGCGCATGTCAACCACGATGGTTTCGGGCTGGTCTAAGAGCGCATTTACTTCGGGTGCACGCAGGTGTTTGCCCCGTTTGGTCACATCGAAGCTGGCGTCATCGAGACCATCGGCGACGATTTTATCCCGCACCTTGATGGCCAGTTTGAAAAAGGATTTGCCGTCTTTTTCGACAGCGATATTCAACCGAATGCCATTCAACCAATGAATGCTGAAGAGGGCAGTTTTAAATGCCTCAAATTGTTCAGTGGGCACCGAAATTTGACCATTGATTCCCTCTTTGGCCACATAAATCCGGCCCAATACGCCACATTCGCTCAACAACAGGTACAACTCATCTCGAAAAGCCTGAGGGTCTTCGAGTTGATGGTATTGGTAAAAAGACAAGGTAGTTCTTGGCTCCTTACTTTCCTCCAAACGTTGTTTTAACTCCCGGTTGTTGACGCGATTGAATAATCTCTTCATGGTACTTACAACAATTAATGGCCATGTCCTTCGTGTCCAGCCGCTGGTTTGGGGTTGTCTGGGTCAACTTGAGGGTTTTCTTTGAACAACTTTTTATTGATTTCATTCGCACCAGGCAGGTTGGGGTTGTACATGTAGTGCATGCCACAAACGGGACAGCTGCCAAAGGTTTCACTTCCGCTGCCTGGGCAATGCATGGGGCACTGATACTTGGCGGTGAATTCTATGCCTTCGGCAGTTGGTTCTGAGCCAGCTGCTTTGGCTTCGGTTTTGACTGCTTCTCCAGCCTGATCTGTTGCTTTATCTGAGCCGCCGCAGGCCCAAATGCTGAGCACCAATACCAACATACTGATACCAACGCGCATGGAAATTTTATTCATGGTGTAATGATTTATAACTTTTGAGCCGCAAAATTAAAGATAAAAGCTGAATGGTGAATGACGAATGTCAACATATTCACCATTCAGCTGATTTCAAACCATTTAAAGTTTAATTGCTGTTTGGACGATCGTACTGGCAGCAGCCGTGCAGCGCTTTGTACACTTTGTCCTTGGCACGAGTTTCGTCCGTGTCATGGCCTACCGCTGCTACTTTTTCCTTGATTTGTTTCAAAGCCCCTGGGGTGTTTTCATAACTCACGGTGAGCTTTTTCTCGTCCATGTCCCAGTTCGCTTTGCTTACTCCGGGCAGTTCCTTGGCCGCAGTTTCAATGCGTTTTTTGCACATGCCGCAGTTGCCGTACACTTTAAAGGTGGATTCTTTTACATCGGCATTCGGGCCACCTTTGCCCTTGTCCGCAGTTTGAGCTGATACCTGGCTGGCACCAAACAGCATTCCTACACACAGCAGGAGGAAAGTCAGTTGTTTCATTGGATTAAAATTTAGACTTGGTTATTGATTAACGTTTTCTTTGACAAATCCGCAATTCAGCATTTCATCGCCGAAATAGGGATTGAGGATTTTTTCTTCACTACTGAGCCAGTCTGCACCACGGTTGTTGAAGGCCATGGGGCAGCGTTGGACATACAAAGTCTCCTTTCCTGAACCAAATACTTTAAATGTGTTGATCAGGAGTTGGGACACAAAATCAAATTGGACCCGTTGGGCTTCCACGTCGGTACTAGCTTTGATCCGGGCCACGTGTTGGCGCAAGGCATTGTATTGGGTTTTCCAAAATGCCAAGGCTTCAGCGGGCAAGTTGGGGTTCTGCATTTTCTCCAATTGTTTGCCTAAATCAAGGGCATGGGTGGAACTGGCTTTGGCATTGGTTTTGACCAAATCATCTTTGACCCGTAGATAGGTTTTTGACAAGGCATCCAATTCTTGACGAAAGGCAGGAGAAACTACGGATCTAAAATCCGGCATTTCCATGGCCGTAGCTTCCGTTTTGGCCACCAATTTGTTCATCATGCTTTGTTGGTTGTTTAGCTGGGCGGCGGCATCGATCACGAATGCGCCATTGGTTACGACCTCATCACCAGCTTGTAAGCCCTTGAGCACGAGATAGGCACTGGAGGTAGATTCGCCCAATTCTATCTCCCTATATTCAAAGCTAGGCACTTCAGTGTCTGCTTTTTTAAGGTATACCACGGAGCGTTTGCCTGTCCAAAGCACGGCGGTTTTGGGGACTTCCAAGGCGGTTTTTCCAGCGGCACTGGCGCTTACCTCGCCCTGAATGAACATTTCCGGTTTCAGTAAGCCGCCCGGGTTCTGAATTTCTGCCCGCAGTGACGCAGTCCGCGATTGGGCATCGATCAGTGGATCAATAAAAGTAATCCGCCCGCTGAAGGTACGGTTGGGCACCGAGGGGGTCGTAAACTGCACTGTATTGCCTATCCGAATATGGGCGAGATCCGTTTCATAGGCTTCAAATAGTGCCCAAAGTTGGTTAAGGTTACTCAGCTCAAAAAGCGCAGAGCCTTCTTCTACATAATCCCCTACGGCCACTTTCCGGGTCATCACTACCCCACCCTGATCGGCATAAAGGGTGATTTCCCGCTGGATTTTTCCTTCCGCTTCTACCTTTTGGATGAATTCATCGGATACTTTCCAATAGCGCAACTTGCTGCGCGCCGCCTCAGCCAATTCTGAGCTTTTTCCTTTAAAACGAATGGCTTCCAATAATTCCTGCTGGGCAGCCACCAGCGGCGGTGAATACATGCGGGCCACTGCTTGCCCCTTGCGCACTTGTTCGCCGGTAAAGGTGATAAACAGCCGCTCGATTCGCCCCGGGATGTGGGCAACCTGAGTGGAAATGGCACGTTCATCGGGCTGAATTTTGCCACTCAGGCTCAGTTTTTTTCCAGCACTTTGCCCCTGCCCTACCACCGTAGTTTGGATGTCGGCGAGGCGAATGGCGTCCTCGCTCATTTCCATCACCAAGGGGTCGGTACCCGTGCTGGCATTCATGGGCGTAAGATCCATTTCACAGATGGGGCAAATGCCCGGCTCCTGTTGGCGAATCTGGGGGTGCATGGAGCAGGTGTAAGTCACAGCCGTGGTGCTTGACGCTGTTCCAGTTGTGCTGCTTTCGTGTTGGTGATTGCGCCCAAAAATGAGATAACCCAGCACCAGGCCGACCAGAAGGGTTGCAGCGGGTAAAAAGGTACGGGGTGAAAGTTGATATTTTGGTTTCATCTTAGTTGAAGTGTTTAGGGTTGAAAAGTTGAAAAGTTTCGCGTTGACTGATCAGGTAAACGTAGGGACTAAACCTAGCGCTACCCAAACTTTTCAACCCTTCAACCTTTCAACTTCTCAACCTCTGCCTTCGCCTGCTGTACCTTCACAATGGCTTCCAAGTCCATCAATTGATATTCCAGGCGCAGTTCATAGTTTTCCAATAGGTTCTCGTACAAATCGGCGTTGGTACTGAAATTGCCCTCCTGCATCTTGATCAGTGCATCGAGGGTTTTGAGTTGTTCTTGTACAAATTCGTGGGTCAGACGCGCTTCCTCTTGTAGGGAGATGGTTCGGCCTAGGGTTGCAGCAAAATCATTGCTCAAAGCCTGGGCTTCCAGGTCTAAACTCTCGCGGCGCAGTTGTTCTTCCCGCGCTTTGGCCTCGTATTTTTTGCGGTAAAGGGGGAGTCGAATGCCAATGCGGGGCATCACCATGTCTTTACCAGAAGAGGTCAGGCCGTGTTCGGTTATTTTGCTCATCACCACGTAGTCCAGCCCCAAGCCAATGTCTGGTTTACCTTCCAATCGATTCAAGGCTTCCATTTGACGTGAGGCTTCCTTTTCGTAACGCAAACTGCTGATGGCCGGGTGCTCTCGTTTGATCTGTTGCAACAAGGAATCCATTTGAAAAGGCAATATTTCAAATTCCAGGGTTCCATTCAGTTGTACGGGCGTTTGGGCTGGGCGATTCAGCAATTGGTTCAGGCGGTATTGTGGGAATTGGGTGCGGTTTTTCAGCAAGTTGAGTTGTTGCTCCTGTTGGCGGATTTTCAACTGTACTTTCAATACTTCCGTTGCATTTCCGCGACCACTCTCCACTCTGGCCAGGGCCAGTCGTTCAGCAGAGCGGCTCAAGGTGATGCTTTCTTCTAAAAAATGGATGCTATTGACCGCCAGGTAATAATCCAGCCAGGCCATTTTGACTTCATACCGAAGATTGAGCGCTTCGACCTCTGCTTGTTCATAAGTCACCCGCGCTTCACTGAGCGTCAAAGCTGAGCGGGTTGACAAGGTGCCCGGCCAGGGAAATTCCTGCATGCCCCCAATGATCGCCGCTTGCTCCCAGGTCCGCATGCGCAGGGGCAGGAATTGGATGCTAAAATCCAGTTGGGGATCGGTCAATTGGTTTTGTTGTGGTGCTCGTTCCAGTTGGGATTGGTAGCGGGTATAGCGGGCTTTGAGCTCGGGGTTTTGACGCAGGGCAATTTGGACGAGGCTGTCGAGGGGTTGGGCATTTAAACTTAATGTACAAAAAAACAACAAAAAGGGAAAAACGCTCAGATGTAGACCTGTTTTTGCACATTCTGCAAATGCTTGAGAACCCCCGACCCCTAAAGGGGAGTACATTCTCGGGTTACCGAAAATGTTGCTTCTTTTACTGAACGGTATAATTTTCTGCAAACCACAAATGTGCTCCCCTTTAGGGGTCGGGGGTTCTGAGACCTGCGCAATATCTTGCGCCCAACGCACCGCTGGTACAAGTCTCTGACTTGTACCCATTATCCCCGCGTCTCTGACGCACAAGCAACGCGAGAATCTTTTGAAAACACTGCCCAAAGAAGCATTTATTGCAATTTTAACACGTCTGGAGACGTGCAGATAATGGTTCAAGTCTGGAGACTTGAACCAGCGTGCACCTATTTCGCGCAACCGGAGCCCCGCTAGGGGCGCAATATGGGTAGAAAACGTCCACATCGAATGTTCCCAGAGTCCCGTAGGGACGCGATGTGGGTATCTGGAAGGGGCGAATACCCACATTACGTCCCTGACGGGACTCTGAAAACCCATAAAATTACCATTCCCTACCCATATCTCGCCCCTAGCGGGGCTTGCGTTGCGCGAAACGTCAGTAGGAATCTCTAATGGATTTTCATTTTTTACATTACTCATATCTCCCCAGTTTTTTTCCAACGCAGTCCCGCCTCTTTCCACAGGCAAAACAACACCGGAACAATGAAGATGGAAATGATTTCAATCAATAGCCCCCCAAATGCAGGAATCGCCATGGGTGCCATGATGTCGGAACCTCGCCCGGTGGAGGTCAAAATTGGTAAAAAGCCCAGCAAGGTTGTAGCCGTAACCATCATCGCAGGGCGGACTCGGCGGGCCGCACCTTCAAGTACAGCTGCACGAATGGCTTGGGTATTGCCTGGATTCAACACCGCAAAACGCTCGCGCAAATAGGTAGCCATCAGCACCCCATCGTCGGTCACGATACCAAATAGGGCCAGGAACCCTACCCATACTGCCACACTGAGGTTGATCGGATGGACGTGAAACAAGTCGCGCAAATTTTCGCCCAACAAATTGGCGTTCAAAAACCAGGGCTGGCCATAAAACCACATCATGATGAACCCTCCGGCAAAAGCCACCAATACCCCCGTAAAGACCATCGCCGAGATGGTCAAGGAACGAAATTCCAGGTATTGAATCATAAAAATGATCAGCAAAGTCAGGGGTAAAATGATGCGGAGGCGTGCGTTGGCCCGCAGGTTTTGTTCGTAATTGCCCGCAAAGCGGTAGCTCACTCCATGTGGTACTTGTAATGCGCCAGAAGCCACCTTTTCATCCAGGAATGTTTTGGCATTGGTCACCACGTCGATTTCGGGATAGTTGTTTTCCTTGTCAAAAAGCACGTAGCCCACCAAAAAGCCGTCTTCACTCTTGATCATTTGTGCCCCAGCCGTGTATTTCGTTTTGACTAAATCGCTCAGCGGAATGGGGCTGTCGCTATTTTTGGAAGGGATGAAAATATGCTTGGCTGCCTCGGGGTCGTTGCGCAACTCACGGGGGTAACGCACCCGCACGTTGTAGCGCTCGCGGCCTTCTACGGTTTGGGTAACCGAGGTTCCGCCGATTGAGGCTTCGATGTAACTTTGCACATCCGCGATGCTCAGCCCATGCCGGGCAATGGCGGCGCGGTCAATTTCCAGCTCGATATAGGGTTTGCCGACAATTCGATCGGCAAAAACGGCTGCGTCTTTCACCCCTTCGACCTCGCGCAGCAATTTTTCAATTTCCAGACCAAAAGCTTCGATACTCTCCAGGGTTGGCCCTTTGACCTTGATGCCCATGGGGGCGCGCATCCCCGTTTGTAGCATGATCAAACGGGTTTCGATGGGTTGCAACTTGGGGGCTGAGGTAATCCCTGGCAGTTGGGTCACTCTGCTGATTTCATCCCAAATGTCATTGGGCGATTGGATGTGGTCGCGCCATTGGCGAAAGTACTGGCCGTTGCGGTCTTCGACCAAGTCCCCATTTTTGGTTCGGGCATATTCGCCTTCAGCGTCTACCTTGAAGCGCAGCCGATTGCCATCTTCGTCGGTTTTGTATTCGGATTTGTACAAAATCACGTTTTCGTACATCGGCAAAGGTGCGGGATCGAGGGCACTTTCCACCCGTCCAGCTTTACCCACCACGGTTTCTACCTCGGGAATGGCTGTTACCGCCATGTCTAACATCCGCAAATTGCGCGCGTTTTCCTGGGTACCTGCATGTGGCATGGCGCTGGGCATCAATAGGAAGGAACCCTCATCCAGTGCGGGCATAAATTCGCGGCCAATCCCCCTGAAAATGAAGTATCCTGCACTCAGGATACCCAAGGGAATGAGCAGAAAGAGCAGCTTGTATTCCAGGAAAAAAGCCAACAAGGGGCGGTAAATGACGGTCATCCCGTACAAAAGCCCTAACAAGGTGGCGATGATCCCACCTACAAAGACGTAGTTGAGCGCAAAGCTTTGATCCACCCCCAGGGGCATCCACATGCGGGTGATCAAGGCGGCCACAATAGCGGCATAGACCAAATTGATGCTCTGCTTGATCCGTTCGTGTAGGACTCCGCCAAAACGTTTTTCACTCCAGACCAATATTCCTGACGAAAGGCCAATGATGAGCAAAATAACCCCCAAAGTGTTTTGTTGAAAAACCAAAGCTGCAATTCCACCCACGAACAAAGCTCCGGCACCAATCCAACGCCAAAAACGCCGCGTCACTTTCCAGGAAAAAATCGTATGCGCCAAGGCTGGCAATACCATAATGGCCAAAACGATTGCTGCGCCGAGTGCAAAGGTTTTGGTAAAAGCTAGGGGGCGAAATAACTTCCCCTCGGCACCTTCCAAGGCGAATACGGGCAAAAAACTCACAATGGTGGTCAACACTGCTGCGACTACTGCCGAACCCACTTCTGCGGAGCCTTCATACACGGTGGTGTACAAATCTTCCTTATCGCCATAAATTTCCAATCTGCGCACAATGTTTTCCGACATCACAATTCCCACGTCCACCATGGTACCAATCGCAATCGCGATGCCGGATAGCGCGACGATGTTGGCATCCACGCCGACCAATTTCATCACAATAAAGGTCATCAACACGGCAATGGGCAAAAGACCCGATACGACTAGCGAGGCCCGCAGGTTGAACAAGAGCACGATGACCACGATGATGGTGGTGAGAATTTCCTGAATCAAGTTGCCATATAGGGTGCCCAAGGTTTCTTTGATCAGGTGGGTACGGTCGTAAAAAGGCACAATTTTCACTTGAGAAAGGGTGCCATCGGCCAGTACCTTGCTGGGCAAACCGGGTTCAAGTTCGGCAATCCGCTCCTTTACTTTTTGAATAACCTCCAAGGGATTCGAGCCAAAACGCGCCACCACTACTCCACCAACGGCCTCGGCACCAGACTTGTCCAAAATACCCCGGCGTTCAGCAGGGCCGATGTTGACTTTGGCGATGTCGCGAATGCGGATAGGGATGTTGTTGCTTACCCGCACCACTGTTTCTTCCAAATCGGCGAGGGTTTTGATGTAGCCAAGGCCACGTACATAGTATTCCACGAGGTTGAGCTCCAGGGTTTGGGCACCAATATCGAGGTTGGATTGGCGCACGGCATTCATCACTTCTTCCAGGCTGATGTTGTAGGTGCGCAATGCCTGTGGATCTACGTCAATTTGGTACTCTTTGACAAAACCACCAATCGAGGCCACTTCGGACACCCCCGCAGCGGAGGTCAATCCATACCTTACGTAAAAGTCCTGGATGCTGCGCAATTCATGGGCATCCCAACCGCCGGTGGCTTTACCCTGCGGGTCACGGCCTTCGAGTGTATACCAGAAAATTTGCCCCAGGCCGGTAGCATCCGGCCCCAGCGTAGGTTGTACATTTTGCGGCAGCAAACTGGAAGGCAGGGAATTGAGTTTTTCCAAAATCCGCGAACGGCTCCAGTAAAAATCAATCTGATCCTCAAAAATGATATAAATGCTGGAAAAGCCAAACATGGAGGTGGAGCGAATACTTTTCACCCCTGGCAGCCCCAACAATGTAGTCGTCAGCGGATAAGTAATCTGATTCTCGATGTCCTGCGGCGAACGCCCCGGCCAGTCGGTGTACACAATCTGCTGGTTTTCGCCAATGTCGGGAATGGCATCCACTGGCACCGGATCGCGGGGCAAACCCGGAATATGGAAATCGAAGGGTGCCGATACCAATCCCCAGCCGGTAAAAAGCAGCAGCACCACCCAGGCCATGAGTTTATTGTGCAGAAAAAAATAGATGATCTTGTTCAACATGACCTATCACTTAATTTTTGCCCGCGCTCGCCAGTTTTTGCAAATCGGCAATACGTTTGTTTAAATCTTTGATCGCACTGCTCAGCTTTTCCTTTTCGGCCAAAGCCAATGCACGTTGGGCGGCAGCCAATGCAGTTGGATAGTCACCCAAGTCTGCATAGATTTTTTGCGCCAAATTGGGGATGGAAAAGTTTTTATCATCCAGCTTTTCAGCTGCTTCCACCCAGGTCTTGGCTTGCTGAATATCCCTTTTGGTCGCATAGTAATAAGCGGCAGCCTGAAACAGCAAATCGGCGTTTTTCTCCGGTTTGTCAATCAGGCGTTTTTGAATTTCCGCCATGTTGTTGAAGTCAGCAATGGTCTGCAGTGGGATTTTGACCAGGGTATTTTCCCACATCAAATTCAGGGAACTTTCTCCCCGTGGGTTAAAGTCTCCAAACTCGATGGTGAAGGTTTCATAAAATCGTCCTGCTGCTTCGGGCTTCACTTTAAAACGATGAATATCCACTTGTGGGTCGTAACCAAAAGCGCCGTGCAAGGTGGCATCCCGATTGAGGATGAGCGTCCATTCCTCCGGGCCAGGGATGCTGAAGAGGGAATATTTGCCCACCGGGATTTTTTTGCCGCCAATGATCACCGTTTCGCGCAGGGCGAGGGCCGTACAATCGTTGGCACCGGTGCGCCATAGGCTGTCGAAGGGGATGAGTTGACCAAAAATTTTGCGGCCTCGTGCTGAGGGTCGGCCATAGGTTACGGTGATGTCACTTTCGCCAAAATTTTGAACCAGGGTCGCATCCGGGCTGGCCGTGGGGGCTTTGAGGGTGGCTTGAGCACTTGCCTTTTGTAGACCAATGCTGAATAGACAAAGGGCAAAAACACTGCTGAGCAATATTTTTTTCATAACGATTAGATTGATGCGTGCTTGCAGCACAGAAAAGTTAATGGACTTGCGGTTCTTGGCACATCTGCAGAATCTAAAACTCTGCCTCGAAAGTTTTGGACTTTTGGGGCGGTAGAGCAAAGCACTATTGCGTTGCTTGACCTGCCCGAAGGTTTGAAACCTTCGGGGAGGGGTTCTAGATTTTCGCGCAAACTCTTGATGAGCAGGCTAACAAAGGAAGGATTGTACAAGCACGGGAATGTCGCGCATTCGGGGCGGTGGCTTGTAGAGGTAAAAACGTAGAATTTTTTGATTGTGTGGGAGGATATCTTTAGCAAATCCAAAAGCAAAATTCAAACTTGGGGGCAAACCAAAGGGATCAGCTGCAAGGCTGAGCTCCATCACTTTTTGTAAGGTAGGCTGGGTGTCGGTTTTGAGGAAGGAGGATTTGTCCGAACAACAGGGAATGCGAGAAAGGCTTTCCTGGGTATTGGCCGCTTCCGCTTTTGTACAGCAAGAACCTTGAACTTGTACTCGCTTTTGACAGCAACTTTTTGGCTGTACAAACAAGGCTACCTTTTTGCCCCGCATTTGACACAAATGCTCGAACACCATTATCCCGCTGGAGGATAAAAGGATGTTGAGTGCCAGGATGAGGTGCAAAATTTTCAGCATTGAGTTGCTATTTGAGGTCAAAGATATGGTTGAAAACGATGCGAAGAAAGATTTTGTTTTTATAAGAGCTGATCCATAATCTTTTGCAAATTAAACTGTACTCCTTCCATCACGGTGATATCTTCTTCCCATTCAAAATGTTGAACATCTTCCCCAGGGACTAGAACTTTGATCGAGTGCACCTCCGTAAATATCCAGATGATTTTTTTGACTCCAAATTCGAGGAGTTGGCGGTTTTTGCGGTCAAAATAGTCGATGGAAGCCCCTGGCGAATCCAAATCTGCTTTAGTGTCAATTTCAATAGCGATTTCGGGGGCTTTGGAGGAGTAGTGGTTGCTGAGTACAAAATTTTCTTTTTTAAAAATAGCGACATCAGCTGCTCTCCATTTCAATTTCCCCAATTGTAAGCCTTGCTCACCTACGGTTGTGATGTATCCAGCAGGTAATAAAATTTTAAGTAAGGCACATAGCTCTGATTTCAGCCAGGCTTGCAGTGTACTATCGGCCATAATTGCTTCAAAATCTTTTGTTCCAGCTAATACTTCTTTGTAACCCTTATAATAAATAGGCCGACCATCATCCATCTCGTAGATGAGGTAGCTGGGAATTTCCTGCGTTTTGGCACTAGAACTAAGCGTCATTTCTACCATTTTTTTCAAAAATAAGCCTTTTTTGCCTAAAGTCAAACCAAGGAGCAGCTTTCCCATCGTAAAAAAAGCCACAAAACTTCCATTTTTTCCCAGCATGCACCATCTAGAAAACCTATTTTTGCACCACCAAAATTTTAACACCCAATGAAGAAACACAATTTCAGTGCTGGACCAGCTATTCTGCCAGCCTCAGTCCTTGAAGAAGCTGCCCGTGGCGTTTTGAACATCAACGATAGTGGCCTGTCTATTTTAGAGATTTCCCACCGCAGCAAAGACTTCATTGCCATTGCCGCTCAAGCGGAGCAACTGGTACGCGAGTTGCTGAACCTCAGCGACCATTACGCGGTGATGTTCCTATCGGGAGGGGCCAGCACCCAGTTCTTCATGGCGCCGATGAACCTACTCAATGAAGACGAAACGGCATGTTACGTGAACACAGGCAGTTGGGCGGACAAGGCAGCCAAAGAAGCCAAAAACTTTGGCAAAATCGAAACCTTGGCATCTTCCAAAGATCAGAACTACACCTTCATCCCCCGAGGATGGGAAGTGCCTGCTTATGCCAAGTATTTACACCTGACCAGCAACAATACCATCTACGGTACCCAGTTCCATTGGTGGCCTGATACTGAAGTGCCGATTGTATGCGACATGTCTTCGGACATGTTCAGTCGCACCATCCCGGTTGAAAAATTTGGCCTGATCTACGCTGGAGCCCAAAAGAACATGGGCCCTGCGGGAACTACCCTGGTCATTGTACGCAAGGATTTGCTGGGCAAAGTGAAACGCACACTTCCTTCAATGTTGAACTACACTACCCACATCGATAACGATAGCATGTACAACACCCCTCCGGTGTACGCCATTTACGTATCGATGCTGACGATGAAGTGGATAAAAGAGCAAGGTGGACTTACCGCTATTGAAGCACACAACGAGGCCAAAGGCAACTTGTTCTACAACGAGCTGGACGCTAACCCACTCTTCAACGGCACCGTCACCGAAAAAGGCGACCGTTCCTTGATGAACCCAACTTTCCTGGCCATCAACGAAGAGGTCGACAAGGCTTTTGATGCTGCGGCCAAAGCTGCGGGTATCGATGGCATCCGTGGGCACCGCTCAGTAGGTGGTTTCCGCGCTTCCATGTACAATGCTATGCCGCTGGAAGGTGTGCAGGTGTTGGTAGATGTAATGCGGGATATTGCGCAGAAAATGGGGTAGTACGATGTCGGATAGGGGATTTCGGATTTCGGTGGTTTTCCAGGCTTGGAATCAACCGAAATCCGAAATCCTCCATCCGAAATAAATAATAAAAGGTGCTTCCTTCCTCCATTGAACTAGGCGGTCAACCCATCCCGGTCAAAGTGATCCACGAACGCCGGAACTCCTTCCGAGCAGCCACCGGGAAGCAGGGCTTCATCTTGCGTTTGCCCAAACGCCTGGACAAAGCTGGTGAAAAACGCGCCTGGGAATGGTTTGAAAACTGGGCCAAGGAGCTACATCGGGATAAGCCCGATTTTTTTCAGCGTTTTTTGAGCAAACAATACAATGATGGGGATGTAATCCAGGTGGGCAATCGCCAATACACCCTCGGCATCAATCTCGAAGAGCGGGCTTCCCATACCGCCAAGATGCACCCCAATCGCTACATTCAATTGAATTTGGTGCGCTCAGTCTCGGAAGAGGAACAACACAAAGCCGCTGCCACCTTGCTCAGCCGCCTGATTGCGCAGGATTTTTTACCAGAATTTTCTCGTCGCGTGTTGGAACTCAACCAACTGCATTTTGCCAAGCCCATCAAAGACATTCGTTTCAAAAACACGAGTTCGCGTTGGGGCAGTTGCTCCAATACGGGCAACCTCAATTTTTCTACCCGCTTGCTTTTTGCACCCGCTGAGGTAATTGACTATGTGATCATCCACGAACTGGCTCATTTGATAGAAATGAACCACTCGGATCGTTTTTGGGCCTTGGTGGAAAAGGCGATGCCTGGTTATGTGATGCAGGAGAAGTGGTTGAAAAAGCATGGTGCGGGGTTGGGATTTTGAAAATTGCATTTATTGATCCATATTTGTTCTTGATCGCTTGTTTTAGGAATGGAAATCAAACAAGCGCTGAAACACTTATAACATGTTAGAGTCTGGCCAACTATTCGAACGTTTCAAACGATCTGCACTTCAACCCAAAGAAGTACCCAAGCAGCGTAAGGACATTTTTTTACAAATCAATTGGGACGATTTCGGCGCTTTTTTAACGGTAGTGAATGATCAAGGGAAGGAAATTGAAACAAGTTACCTGAATTACAGCGGAGCAATGCGCAATATTTTGCGTACGCTGGAGCAAATTCATGAACGCAATAATTTTGTAATCAATTGGGATCGGCCCAATCAGTTGATTTACCTTGCCGAGCATGATTATTTGCTGGAAATGCTCAAGCCTTGTAAGGCAGTGGTGGATGCTGCATTTAAGCCACTTTCTTTTTCCAAAACAGAGGAGGCTACCTTGCGCTTACAGGTGCAGCCAAGTCAAAAAGAAGGCCATTTAAGCGCTCAGATATTATTGCTGGCGGACGGACAACAAATTCAGGATTTTAGATTCATCAGTGAGCAGTATGTATTGGCGGATCAACAAATCATTGAAGTAGCCCCTCAAGGTAGTCAGTTTGCGGTTGCGCATTTTTTTAATGCCGAAATCCAGCAGCAAGACCTGGTTTTGTACCTCTCCCTGGCCTTGTCAAATCTTGACCACCTCGAATTGTACTACAAAGATTTCCACTTCATCAAAAACAGTGAGGAAAAGGTACTAGCTTCGCCTTGCCTTATTTTTGAAAAACTGGACAACAATAACAACTTATTCTTGCGGGTGGGGCAAAGTTTACCCCAGATTCATTTTGATGCACTTGAATCTTACGATATTTACCGCTACGCCGAGGTCAATGACTTTGCCCAAACTGTAAGTGTTCGGTACATAGAACAGACCCCTCAAGCCGAGCTTACCGAGCAAATCGTCAAGTTGCTGCGCAAAAATCAACCCAAGAAAACTAAGAGTGAGCGGGAGGAAATTGTTCAGGACGGGAACCTTTTGGTGGTACCTGCCGATATTGCTCAACCTTTCATTTATACAGAACTGCCCAAACTTTTGGGTGAATTTGCCATCTTTGGAGCAGAAAAACTGCGTGAATACAAAATCAAAACCGTTCCACCCAAACTGGATTTCAGCCTGAGTCACAATATTGATTTTCTGGAAGGGGAGGTCAATCTGGATTTTGAAGGAGAAAGAATCAGCCTTTTTGAGGTGCTGCAACAATACAACAAACAACGCTATGTGCAATTGAGCGATGGCAGCCATGCGCTCCTCAACGAGGAATACATTCGGCGCTTGGAACGTTTGTTTAAGAAGAAAAATAAAAAAGCACAAATCTCATTTTTTGACATTCCACTCTTAGAAGACTTGATTGAGGAGGCTGCAAAAGATAAAGTTTTTGCTCGCTCCCGAAAGTTTTTTGAAGGTTTCAACGCTTTAAAAGACAAAAAGAAAGCCAAAACAAAAATCGTCAACGCCACCTTGCGGCCCTACCAACAACAAGGCATCAATTGGTTGGAATACCTGCACGAGCAAAAAATGGGCGCTTGTCTGGCCGATGATATGGGTCTGGGCAAAACCCTACAAGCCCTGGCCTTACTCAGCAATATTTACCCCAAAGAAAAAACGCCTAGTTTGGTGGTCATGCCCCGCAGTTTGATTTTCAACTGGGAAGCGGAAGTACAACGTTTTGCACCGCAGTTACAAACCTATACTTTTTATGGACAGAGTAGGGATTATGAGGCCATGCGCAGCGCCCATCTAATTTTCACTACTTATGCTACCATGCGCAACGAAATTGAAAAGCTGAAAGAGGAATCTTTTTACTACATCATTCTTGACGAATCGCAGAACATCAAAAACATCAATGCGCAAACCACCAAAGCTGCCTTGCTATTGAAGGGAAAGCACCGCTTAGCCCTC
>JAIYAV010000106.1 GCA_027488855.1 Saprospiraceae bacterium | reverse complement strand
TGGCTGCGCAGATCCAGGTATTTATTTTGCCAATAATTGATGTAGGGGATGATGTCGCCAATCCGTTCAAACTTGGTGGGGGTACTGATCCATTGCCCCGTAGCATCATCTTTGGTACGGCCATCAATGACCAGGGGAAGTATACTGCCCGTTTTTTGTTGCACCAATTGTAGGGCGCGATTCATACAATGTTCGGAGCGCAAGAAATTGTCGCTGATGAGCAGCAGGATGGTGCCATCAAAGTCGCGCAGTTGTTCAGCCAAGGTGGCCTCATCCACGTTTTTTTTGCAGTAATAGTGGCTTACGCTATACGATGTTTGGCTCAATGCCTTATAAAGCGATTCTGCAACCGGGAGGTTATCAATACAGTAAGCTAGTGCTATTTTTTTAGTTGCCATGGTTTTCTTTCGGTTTCTAGGTTGTTTGGTTTTGAAAAAAGACTAAAAATTCCGAGTCGCTATTGCTGTACGGATTTATTGGCCAAAAGTTGCGCTATGAAACGACTAAATTCCGTTTTAAATTGCTTGTATTCGCTGGTAGCTGGCCCTGAAAAGCCCGTATGAATGCGTTGCACCCGATCATTTTGGTCAACGACGATCATCGTTGGGAAAGCCAGCACAGCATTGAGCATGGGCAAAACTTGAGAGGCTTCCGCTTTATTCGAGTTTCCGGCCAGGAGCAATTCATAGTCCATTTTGAAATGTTGCTTGTACGTACGCAGGGCACCCATGGCCTTTTCTTTGTCTTTGTGACGTTCAAAGCCTAGGGCAATCACCTCTACATCCTGATCGGGGTGTTCCTTTATGTATTCCACCAAAAACGCAGTTTCGTCGCGACAATTGGGACACCAGGTGCCCATCAACTGGATGATTTTGACCTTGTTTTTGTACCGGGCATCTTTGAGACTGACCTTTTTGCCATCAGGATTTTCAAAGGAAAAATCAAAACGATCGTAACCCGGTTTTAGGTAAGTCAGGCTATTGGCATCGGCCAGTTTGGCCTTGGGGTTGAATTTTGCCTCCCAACTGGTTTGGTACAAATGACCAGAGCGGAAGGAGCCAATCATACTGCTATCCCTGGGATCAATTTTGCCCTCAAATAAAAATGCATGGGTACCGTCGAAGCAGGAAAGGTACAATTTATTGGCTTGCACGGTGCCTTCCAAATAGCGGTAATCCCCCGTTTCGGTCAGAAAGGTGCCAGTCAAGTGATTGCCATTTTGTTTGAACTCTCCAACGCCTTTGTACTCGTCAGGTGTGCCAATTTCAAAGGTAGTCTCCCAACGCCCACTCACGTCCATCACGGGTTCCTTACGCAAATTGGTGAAACGGTAATCGCGTCCGTGGCGAGCTACAAATGGGATGCTGTAATTCTCCTTGTTGCGTACGATCCACTGGCCATCGATGGCATTCTCCAAAAAGTAACCTTTGATGTAGGAATCGAAGATCGGGAAGTTGATCAGGATGGTATCCTTGGCCTGGCTCTTGTCGCGCCCAATCTGGATGTCATCCACCACAATCCGCTCTTCTCCATTGATGATTTCGATGTAAAAACTATCGGGTGTAACGTATTTTACTTCAAAAAGGAAAGGCAATTCTCCATTGCTGACTTCTTCAAATTTCAAATTGACCTTATCGGGCAGGGGTTCGCCACGGGGGTTGGGGTTGATGGGGTTGTTCTCCAGTTTAAGCACCGCCCGCCAAACGCCGGGGGGCAAACCCGTGTAGGGATTTTCTGCCGAAAAAAAACAGGAATTCAATCCAAAAATGACCAGTAAATAAAGAACCGTATGGGCGATTTTCATTGTTAACTTTTTTCTCCAGTAAAGTAATGCTCTTTATACCGAAAAAGGACATTGAAAGTTGTCAAACTGCCGTAAATTTTAGTAATGTACTGCTGTAGGTTGACTTTTTCAGCGTCGCTGAGCTGAGCATTGCTGTTGATGCGTTGTTCGAGTACGCGCAGGCGGTCGCGGGTCATCACGATTTTGTGGAAAAAATCTTCGATGGGCAGCTCCTTGGCTTTGAGGCTTTTGTCGGCGGGTTGCAGGATCAGGGTACCCCCTTCCCAGCGGTCGCCAATGGGCACTTCTTCCATACCATCGAGGTAGGTGCGCAGGATTTTGATCAGCGATTTTTCGGCAGCGCTGAAACTCACCGGATCTTCGGCAGGAATGGCGTCCACAATTTCCATTTTGTCGTAGTCTTTGCCCACCAGTTTGATGCCGTAAAGGCTGAAACAAATGTCGTAGGCCACGGCGTGTAGGCGAATCACCACCCCATCGCCGTATGCAGGATGTTTTACACGGGATCCCACTCCCAGTAGCGTTTGCTCAGACATGGTACTTTGTATTTGCGGCGGAAATTAAGGAAGAATTGTGGAAAATGGTGAAAGGGAGGCCCCTTGATTTGGGAAATTTGTTATATTTTGTTTTTGGTATGGGTAGGTTTAGGGCTAAACCTGAACATTTTGCTCGGAGGACATGAATTGCCACGTGCTTTAGCTCGTGGATAAATGGTAGACCCTAGATTTTGGGCTTATGAAGTTTTTTGAAATAACCGTTCTCAAATCCTAGGCTCGAAGCGCATGAATTGCCTCCAGCTTTAGCTGGTGGATAAGAGTGAACTCTAGTTTTTGGGCTTTAGCCCCATTTGCAAAATTGAGGTTTGGGCTTTAGCCCAATGTCATTGACTTAAGGAATTTTGCGTTGAATTTGGTAGTGTGCATTTGTCTCAGAACCCCCGACCCCTGGAAGGGCTACGAT
>JAIYAV010000040.1 GCA_027488855.1 Saprospiraceae bacterium | reverse complement strand
CTACGACGCGACGGTTTCACGACGCAAGCGTCGTGTGGTGCGGCGCCAAACGTCGTGTAACCGTCGCGTCGTCGTGTCGTCGCGGTTATTAAAAACAAGCAGCGAAGCTGCTTTCAGGCCGTTTTTATCAGAACTGATCGACCCTGCGGACGACCGGGGCTTCAGAATTCAATCGCTCCTCGATTAGGTTTATGCCCGATTTTGGCTTTTCAAAAATTCAGGATGACTCATGTTTTTTCGCCCTTAAGTCAGCAACAAATGATTGGGTCTTAGCGGCAATTTCTGGCCTTTTTCGCCCAAAATCCCCTGCGCCAAAAGCCATTGTTCAAACTCTGGTGCGGGCTTTTTGCCCAACACTTTGCGCAAATATAAGGCATCGTGAAAAGAAGTAGACTGGTAATTGAGCATGATGTCGTCGGCACCGGGAATGCCCATGATGAAATTGCAGCCAGCCACACCCAATAAAGTCAGCAGGGTATCCATGTCATCCTGGTCGGCTTCGGCGTGGTTGGTGTAACATATGTCGGCACCCATGGGCAAACCGAGCAGTTTGCCACAAAAATGATCCTCCAATCCTGCCCGGATGATCTGTTTGCCATCGTAGAGGTATTCCGGGCCAATAAAACCTACTACTGTATTGACCAAAAAGGGGTCAAATTTTCGTGCCACCGCGTATGCTCTGGCTTCGATGGTTTGTTGATCCACGCTATGATGGGCATTGGCAGATAGGGCCGAACCTTGCCCGGTTTCAAAATACATGACCTGCTGGCCGATGGTCCCTCGGTTTAAGGCCAAAGCGGCTTCGTAAGCTTCTTGTAAAATGCCAAGGGTAATGCCAAAACTCTGATTCGTTTTTTCCGTTCCACCAATGGATTGAAAAACTAGATCCACCGGAGCATCCTGGATGATTTGCAAGGCAGTAGTGACGTGGCACAACACACAACTTTGGGTAGGTATCTGGTATTTTTCCCTTAAATCATCGATCATGTGCAGCAGAGTGCTCACCGCTGCCGGACTATCTGAAGCCGGATTGATGCCAATCACCGCGTCGCCACTGGCGTACAAAAGCCCGTCGATGATGCTGGCGGCAATGCCTTTGGGGTCGTCGGTAGGGTGATTGGGTTGTAAACGGGTCGACAAACAGCCGCTGAGGCCAACTGTAGTGCGAAAGCGGGTGACCACACTGCATTTTTGTGCCACCGCGATCAAATCCTGGTTGCGCATCAACTTACTCACTGCGGCTACCATTTCGGGTGTCAAACCCGTTGCTAAAGCTTGAAGGGTAGCGCCATCTGCCTGCTCACTCAACAACCAATCCCGCAGCTGCCCGACGGTAAAATGGCTGATGGGAGCAAAAGCTTCTTTATCATGTTCATCGATAATCAACCGGGTAACGTCATCTGTTTCGTAAGGGATGACGGCTTCGTTTAGGAAAGTTTTCAGGGGTAAATCGGCCAAAGCCAATTGGGCGGCAATTCGCTCTTCAAATCCTTCTGCGGCCAGGCCAGCCAGGGCATCACCACTTCGCAGGGGACTCGCCTTCGCCAATAAGGTTTTTAAGTCTTCAAAGAGGTAAACTCGATTGGCGATGGTGTAGCGGTAGGGCATGGCAGCCTGGTTTTATTGAATGCTAAAACTCTCTCTTACCTTTCCCTGGATAAAGCGCATACTCCCCTTCTTTTGTGGAAAAGTAAAATTCACCAGGTTGCTCTGGTCATCGTACAAGTCCATCAAAAAAGAGTCGGTCAGGTCTATCGACTTGGGTTTGGGCACGTTGGGAATTTCGACGTACAACCAACAAGCCACATCTTCGTATTCTTTGCCCAAAAAATTGGCTTTGTAAGCTTTGCCGTTGATGAGGAGTTTGAAATGAGCGGCCAGGTATTCGGCTAAGTAACGGTCGGTGTCGGGGTTTTCCTGGGGGGTACCCAGTTTCAGGTTCACCTCTTTGCCTTTGGCTTTCAGCGATTCTTCGACGTGTCGCTCCAGGTCATCCATAAAAATTTTGTGGGTGACTTGGATGGACTTGGTTTTCTCCTCGTAAACGACCTCAGAAAGGGTTAAGTGGATGGGATGTACAAAGACATTCCACATTCCCAGGATAAGAATAGTCAATAAACTCTGCATGAAAATTGTTTTTAACAACCAGGTGTAAACTCAGAAAACGGAATTGTGTTAAGCAACTTTTTCTTTAATGCTTGCCAATCTGACCAGTGGTGGTTGAAAGCCGAGCACGACATCTGATTTTGGCACTCCTAGCTCGACTAATTCATCAACAAGATAGAACTCAGTATTATTGAGCTGAAGCCAGATTTTATTGTCAATGATATCAAAATGGAACAAAATACCAAAAACGAATTGCTGCTGTTTTTCGTCCCAACCAATTTTTATCAATTGATAATGATTTCTATCCCGGTCCACAAGCATTTGAGGTTTCACTGATGAGCTTGAGCCAGAGAAAAAATCGACGTATCCTTTTAGCAGTTTTATAAGGATTTCCTGATATTTCATTGTTTTATCCATGACTCGTCGCATTTTGGCTTAGGTCTAGGTTTAGACAAAAGTCGAGGTTTTTTGGCACTTTTACAAGGTCAAACTGGGTGTAAGTTTCCAACAAACCCAAAAGTTGTGCTAACTTTGACTACTTTTTTAGCACCCTGGTCACATTTTCCCGCCAATGGGGGGAGAAGCATACCTGGCTTAAGGTGTATTTTGCAGTTTAGAATTTTTCATTTACCATCCTCAACTACAAATGAGACGGATAAACCAAATTGGAACTTTGGTTTTGTTGCTGGTAGCCACGCTTACCTATGCGCAACAAAACACCGATCAAAGCAAATTCCGCCAACTAGGCACGGAATTACCTACGCCCAATACCTACCGTACGGCCTCTGGCGCACCCGGTGAGTCGTATTGGCAACAACGCGTAGATTACGACATCAAAGTGGAGCTCGATGATGAGAAGCAAAAGATCAAGGGCACCGAGATGATCACTTATTTCAACAACTCGCCACATCCGCTGACTTACCTTTGGTTGCAGTTGGATCAAAACGTGGTTCACCCTGAATCGGATACCTACAAAACAGCCACCAACGAACTGGGTGCGCGCGTCAGTGCTGGTCAGTTGAATGGCATGCTGGACAATTCTTTTGACGGTGGTCACAAGATTGAGTACGTTAAAGATGGAGCAACCGGAAAAGCCCTAAAATTCACCATCGTCAAAACGATGATGCGGGTTGATTTGCCGACGCCGCTGATTGCTAAAACAGGCAAAATCCAATTGCAAATCGGCTGGAGCTACAACATCAACGACCGTCAAAACCCGGCCCTGGCTGCCGACTCTCGTGGTGGTTACGAGCTCTTCCCCGAAGATGGCAACTACCTGTATACCATCACCCAGTGGTTCCCTCGTTTGGCTGTGTACGACGATTACAATGGTTGGCAGCACAAGCAGTTCCTGGGACAAGGTGAATTCACCCTGCCTTTTGGCAACTACACCGTAGCGATCACTGTTCCTTCCGACCACATCATTGCCGCTACGGGTCAGTTGCAAAACGCCAAAGATGTTTTGACCGCCGAGCAGCAGAAGCGTTTTGAAGAAGCCAAAACTGCTACCAAACCTGTGGTGATTGTTTCCCAGGAAGAAGCTACGCAAAAGGAGAAAACCAAAGCCAAGGACAAGAAGACCTGGATTTACAAGGCTGACAACGTGCGCGACTTTGCGTTCGGTAGCTCCCGGAAGTTCATCTGGGATGCGATGGGTGTCAAAATTGAAGGCAGCCCGGTTCCTACCGTAATGGCGATGTCTTACTATCCAAAGGAAGCCAACCCACTGTACGGCCACTTGTCTACCGAAGCAGTAGCGCATACCCTACGTGTATACTCCAAGCACACCATTCCCTACCCATACCCCGTTGCAATTTCTGTAGAAGCTTCCAACGGCATGGAATACCCGATGATTTGCTTCAACTATGGTCGCCCTGAAAAAGATGGCACCTATTCCGATCGCATCAAATACGGCATGTTGGGCGTAATCATCCACGAAGTAGGACACAACTTCTTCCCGATGATCGTCAACTCCGACGAGCGCCAGTGGAGCTGGATGGACGAAGGTTTGAACACTTTCTGCCAGTTCCTTGCCGAACAAGAATGGCAGCGCGACTTCCCTTCCAGCCGTGGGCCAGCCCGCAACATCGTAGGGTACATGAAGGCAGACAAATCGGTACAAAATCCCATCATGACCAACTCGGAATCCGTCATCCAGTTTGGAAGCAATGCCTATGCAAAGCCCGCTACCGCGCTCAACATCCTGCGTGAAACGGTGATGGGTCGGGAGCTGTTCGACTTTGCTTTCCGGGAATACGCTCGCCGCTGGGCTTTCAAACACCCAACGCCTTACGACTTGTTCCGCACCATGGAAGATGCTTCGGGGATTGATTTGGATTGGTACTGGCGCGGTTGGTTCTTCACGACTGATAATGTAGACATTTCGCTGGATGCCGTTACGGAATTCCGCATGGACACCAAAAATCCGGAGATTGAAAAGCCACTGGCTTCCAAAAAATCGAAAGAGCAACTGGAGCGCGACGTGACCTACCAAAACAACAAACGCGATCTGGCTACCACCGCGGTAGAACGCAACGAGGGCTTGAAAGACTTTTACAACAGCTACGATCCCAATGCTCCGGCACCAAGCGATCGGGAGCGTTACGAAAAATACCTGGCTGGTTTGAGTCCAAAAGAAAAGGCCATCATCGAAGCCCGCAAAAATTACTACCAACTGGATTTGTCCAACCAGGGCGGTTTGGTGATGCCGCTGATCATCAAGTTTGAGTTTGAAGATGGAACCAGCGAAACCCAACGCATTCCCTCCGAAATCTGGCGCATGGACGATAAAAAAATCAGCAAGGTATTTGCTTTTGCCAAACCTGTGAAGCAGGTCGTCCTCGATCCGCAGGAAGAAACGGCTGATGTGAATACCGAGAACAACTACTATCCACGCCGTCCAATTCCGTCTCGTTTTGAAGTGTTCAAACAAGAAGGATTTACTCGTGGTGCCAGCATGGGGTCCAACCCAATGCAGCAGGCACAACAGCAAAAAAAGGCAGGCAGTAATTAAGTGCCACTAAAAAGATAGCTTAAAGCCTGGCAGATGAATGATCATTTGCCAGGCTTTATTTGTTTGTGAACTTGACGTAGTGAATCATCCCGCAATCCAAAAATACACCTTGAGTCGTATAAAAATACATGAACGTTTCCATAATCATCCCAACCCTCAACGAGGCAGACAATATTGGTAGATTGCTGGAGTACATTCAGCAAAATGCCGGGCCTCAAATTCTGGAAGTCCTTTTGGTCGACGGCGGCAGTACCGATGATACCGTGGCCATTGCACGCGCTAAAGGGGCACAAGTAATCCATTGCCCTATTCGAAGCAGGGCTGCGCAAATGAATTTGGGTGCAAGGCATGCCCGAGGGGAAGTGCTTTATTTTATCCACGCCGATACCCTCCCGCCACAAAATTTTCTCGAAGCCATCCACACTGCACTTAGAACAGGCCTCCATATGGGTTGTTTTCGCTACCGTTTTGACTCTTCCAGTTGGTTGTTGAAATGCAATGCCTGGTTCACTCGCTTTAATTTCCTTTGGTGTCAGGGCGGAGACAAAACCTTTTTCATCTTTGCCGATACCTTTGCCGAACTTGGCGGCTATGATGAACATTACGTCATCATGGAAGAATACGACTTCATCCGCCGAGCCCGCAAAAAGTACCTCATGTCGACTTTACCTCATACCGCTACTGTTTCAGCACGAAAATACCAGCAAAATTCATGGCTGCGGGTGCAGTTCGCCAATTGGCTGGTTTTCAATCTTTTTAGAGCGGGGCTAGAACCTATCCAGCTCAAGAAGATTTACAAACAAATATTAAACTAACCCGTTCTATTCCCGAACTGGTCAATTTTTACTTTTTTTATGAAAAAACAAGTGTTTCTAATCACCCGACTGATGGTACTGGCAATGGTTTGGTTGAGCGCGTTCAATTGTGCTGCCATTCGCCGCAACACCAATTCCAGTCCAATCAAGCACGAGCGCTGGGATCAATTGGTCAAAAAACACGTCAAGGACGATGGTTTTGTGGACTACAAGGGGTTCATCCGCGATTCGGTGGAATTGAACCAGTACCTGGATCAACTTTCGGCGGTTCACCCCAACGACAAAAATTGGTCCCGCAACGAACAAATGGCTTATTGGATCAATGCCTACAATGCCTTTACGATCAAGCTGATCGTCGACAACTACCCAGTGGAAAGCATCAAAGACATCAAAAAAGGCATTGCTTTTGTCAATTCGGTTTGGGACATCAAGTTCATCAAGATTCAAGGCTTCACTTACGACCTCAACAACATTGAGCACAATATCCTTCGCCCGGTGTTTAAAGATGCCCGAGTACATGCCGCCGTCAATTGTGCCTCCTATTCTTGCCCACGCCTGCGTCAGGAAGCCTATACTGCGGAAAAACTGGATAGCCAACTGGAAGATGCCATGAAACAATTTCTGGCCGACCCCCTGCGCAATAAAATAAGCACTGAAAAAGCCGAGATTTCCGAAATTTTCAAATGGTTCAAAGGCGATTTTGACCGCGATGCAGGCTCCTTGGTGGCCTTCATCAATAAGTTTTCAGCACAAAAAATTTCAGACAAGACTGAACTCAAGTACCTGGATTACAACTGGGCACTCAACGAAGCCAAATAAATAACCATTCATCCAAATACAACAAATAACGATGGCTCAAAAGCATTATTTCGATCCAGCCGACCTCGCCAAGTTTGGCGACATTACCAAGTGGCAAAAAGCAATGGGTGATAAATATTTCGCCTGGTACGCAGAAACCATGAAGGAAGGCGCCCTCACCGAACGGGAAAAGGCATTAATTGCTCTCGCAGTAGCTCACGCCATCCAATGCCCCTATTGCATTGATGCCTACACCTCTACTTCGCTGGAAAAAGGGGCCGATGAGGAACAAATGATGGAGGCGGTTCACGTAGCAGCTGTGATTCGGGCTGGTTCCAGCCTCGTTTATGGCGTGCAGATGATGAATCACGCAGAAGAAATCACCATGTAAACTTTAAGGTTTCAGGGTTTATCCGGTCACTGAGCGTAGTCGAAGTGCCGGATAAACCCTCGAATCTTATAATTTTCATTATGGCCATTCACCAAAAAGGAAAATCACTTGCTGCACGCGGCAATGCCCTGTCAGATACTTTTTTCCAACTGGAAGTCCTCAATGGACGCGAACGCAGCGCGGCGCAGTTCAAACCCTTCGAGGAATCCATCAAAATCGCTGGTTTTGATCAGGGAAAACTATTGCCCTCCCGCATTGAAATTTTCCAGATCAATGTGGGCAAATTGTGCAACCAAACCTGTTCCCACTGCCATGTGGACGCTGGCCCTGACCGCAAGGCCGAAAACATGGACAAGGCAACCTTTGATCGTTGTTTGGAAATACTGACCAAATACGACATTCCTACCGTGGACATTACCGGAGGCGCGCCCGAAATGAATCCCCACTTCCGTTGGTTTGTCGAAGAATGCCACAAACTGGGCAAACACGTGATGAACCGTTGCAACCTCACCATTATCGTGTCCAATCCCAAATATCAGGATTTGCCCCATTTTTTTGCCGAAAATAAAGTAGAAGTTGTTTCGTCTTTGCCCCACTATTCCGCGCTGCGCACGGATAGTCAAAGGGGCGATGGGGTATTTGAAGATTCGATCAAAGCCCTACAACTACTCAATGCGGTGGGCTATGCTCAAGCCGATTCAGGACTGAACCTCAACCTGGTTTACAACCCTTCCGGCGCTTTTTTACCCAGCGGACAAGCTTCCCTCGAAAACGAATTCAAACGCCAGCTCAAGCGCAAATACAACGTGGATTTCAACAACCTCTACGTCATCACCAATATGCCGATCAGCCGCTTCCTGGATTATTTACTGGAGAGTGGGAATTATGAAAAATACATGATGGCACTCATCGAAGCGTTCAACCCCTCTGCGGTGGCCGGAGTGATGTGCCGCAATACCATTTCGGTCAGTTGGGACGGCTGGATGTACGATTGTGATTTCAATCAGATGTTGGACCTCAAGGTCAGTACGCCGGGTAAATCGGTCCATGATTTTGATCTCGCGGAGCTAGAAAAACGGGACATTGTACTCAATCAACACTGTTATGGGTGTACTGCGGGTGCGGGATCGAGTTGCGGGGGTCAAGTAGTTGAGTAGTTGAGAGGTTGAGGAGTTGAGGGCTACCGCAGCGGCTTAGACAAAGTCCTTTTCCAAGTCGCTGCGGTAGCCCTCAACTCCTCAACCTCTCAACTTCTCAACCAAACATGTCTCTCCTGTTAAAAATTTCCTAATCCATCATTCCTGCAATAATTTTTATCTTGCTTAGGTCATTCTTCTGTTGTCACAAAAAACCAAAACATGAAACAATTGAGATACCTAAGCTGTGCGTTGGCATTTATTTTCGTCGGCACATTCACACAAGCCCAGGTGCGCGTAGGCGGAGGTTTTACCTATGGGAGTAAATTTGAACAACCTGGGGTTTTCGCCCGTGGAGAATTTCAAATCCCCAACAAAGACCTGGGTATTGTTGCCTCCGGTAATTTTTATTTCCCCAAAAAAGACAAAAACCTCGGGGTAAGCAGCAGCCGGACCGCCTTTAACCTGGATGGGATGTACACCTTTGCAGGCAATGACTTCTTAGACATTTATGGCCTGGGCGGGCTCAACGTTTTGCTTTCTTCCGTTAAAATTGATGGCTTCGACGACAAAACCAGCGATACTACCTTTGGTTTTGGAGTAGGCGGCGGGATCCGTTACAAGCTGGAAAGCAATCTTGTGCCGATGGCGGAGATTAAGTACATCAATGGTGGGCAAAAAGAGTTGGTGATTAATATTGGGGTGTTGTTTCAACTGTAGGGGCAACCCTCGCGGTTGCCCGTGCGCTCGTAATCAATAATGATCGTTATTATGGCAGAATTTAACGGGGGAAACCCAGATTTTTCCCCGTTAAAAAAAAATGTCAATTCTTCCTTTGCGCAAATCTCCACAAAATCCCTACCTTTGCGCATGGATACGCAAAATACCAACCTGGACAAATTTCTGGGCGAGGCACTCACCTTCGATGACGTGCTGCTCGCTCCGGCATACTCTGAAGTATTGCCTCGTGAAGTGGACATCACTTCCCAACTTACCCGCGAGCTTAGATTGAATGCCCCTGTAGTTTCGGCAGCCATGGATACGGTGACTGAGGCAAAACTGGCCATTGCAATTGCCCGTCAGGGTGGCATCGGGATCATCCACAAAAACATGACCATCGCCGAACAAGCCGAGCAGGTTCGCCTGGTCAAACGATCAGAAAGTGGCATGATCATTGATCCCGTCACGCTGAAACCCGACGCTACCATTCGCGACGCCAAAAATCACATGGAACGCTTCAAGATTGGCGGGATTCCGGTGGTGGATGCCAGCAATCGCCTGGTGGGCATTCTAACCAACCGCGACTTGCGTTTTGAGACCAGTCTGGATCGCTCGGTTCAAGAGCTGATGACCTCCAAAAATCTGGTCACTGCCCCCGTAGGAACTACCCTGTACCAAGCCCGCGAAATCCTGCAACGCAACAAAATTGAAAAACTACCTGTCGTAGACGACCACAACATCCTGGTCGGTTTGATCACCTACAAAGACATCATGAAAGTGATCAACTATCCACTTTCGTGCAAGGATACCTTTGGGCGTTTGGTGGTGGGGGCAGCATTGGGCGTTACCCGGGACATGATGGAGCGGGTGGAAGCCCTGGTTCACGTAGGGGTGGATGTCGTTGCAATCGATACCGCTCACGGACACTCTCAAGGAGTACTCAATGCCGTGAAAGAAGTCAAGAAAAAATACCGCGACCTGCAAATCATTGGTGGCAACGTAGCCACAGGTGCCGCTGCTTTAGCTTTGGTTGAAGCCGGAGTAGATGCCGTAAAGGTTGGGGTTGGACCTGGTTCCATTTGTACCACCCGCATCGTAGCAGGTGTAGGGGTGCCTCAGTTGACCGCGATCAGTTGGGCGGCTCAGGCTTTGAAAGGAACTGGAGTTCCCATCATCGGCGACGGTGGGATTCGTTATACAGGCGACATCGTCAAAGCCCTCGCCGCAGGTGCCAGCACCATCATGGCCGGCGGCTTGTTTGCCGGAGTGGAAGAAGCACCGGGGGAAACCATCCTTTTTGAAGGCCGAAAGTTTAAAGTCTATCGGGGTATGGGCTCACTGGGTGCCATGCAGGAAGGTTCCAAAGACCGTTACTTCCAGGATGTAGAAGACGACATCAAAAAACTGGTGCCAGAAGGCATCGAAGGCCGGGTGCCTTTCAAAGGAACCCTGGCTGAAGTGATGGTACAATACATCGGAGGCCTACGCGCCGGGATGGGTTATTGTGGCGCCAGTACCGTTGAAGAATTACAAGAAAAAGGTCGTTTTGTAAAAATCACAGCAGCGGGCGTGAAAGAAAGTCACCCGCACAACGTGAACATTACGAAGGAAGCGCCGAATTACAGCACAAGGTGATTTCGGATCGTAGGATTTCGGATTTCGGGATTTCGGATTTCGGTGGGGCCATAATTTGAAAGTTTACCCAGCCTTAGAGGTAACCTTCCACCGAAATCCGAAATCCCGAAATCCGAAATTACCGGGTGCTGTAATTCGGCGCTTCCTTCGTAAT
>JAIYAV010000324.1 GCA_027488855.1 Saprospiraceae bacterium | reverse complement strand
CACTCCTTGTACCTGGATTACCTGCGGCCTATTTACCTCATTTTTGACCAGTTTGAAGAACTGTTCATTCTGGGTGCCCAACAGGAAGAGGCCCTTTTTGTCAAAACCATCAAAAAATTACTCGCCGCTGAACTTCCCTGCAAGATCATCATCGTGATTCGGGAAGAATACCTCGGGCATTTGTCGAGTTTTGAAAAAGCAGTACCCCAAATCTTTGACAAGCGCCTGCGGGTAGAACCCATGAGCCGGAACAATGCTCGCCGGGTCATTGTCAAGACTTTACAAAACGAAAAAATCCACGTAACCCTCAGCAATGAGCAGGTTGCCGATGCCATCATCGACAAGGTGACCGAAGGCATGGGCCGGGTGCAGCTCACCTATTTGCAGGTCTTTCTCGACAAATTGTACCGGGTTGCCGCTCTGCGTGGTGGCAGCGAGATTGTTTTTGACCACGAATTGGTCAACGACGTAGGCCGCATTGAAGATGTACTGCGCGACTTTTTGGACGAACAATTGGATGTATTTGCCCAGGAAATAGATACCAAAGAACTGGGGCTCAAATGGCTCAAGCTGTTCGTATCCGACAAAGGCACCAAAATCCCCATCAAACGCCAGGACGTGGAACGCGCCATGCCCGAACTAGGCCGCATCAAACACTTCAATTACCTCCAGTTTTTTGTCAACCGCCGCATTTTACGGCCACTAGACAGCGACCAATACGAATTGATCCACGATAGCATCGCCTTAAAACTGTCACAAACCAAAACGGCGGGTGTACCAATGCCCCTGCAAGTCCCCGCCCAGCAATTGCCCGCCAATCCCTTCCTCAATTTTGCTCCCTATGGGCCCGAAATGGCCGAATTGTTTTTTGGGCGGGACAAAGAAATTCGGGAATTGTTTGACAAAGTCATCAACGATACTGCTGTGCGCTCTACGCTGGTTTTTGGCCCAATCGGGGTCGGAAAAACCTCGTTGTTGCGCGCTGGATTGATTCCGAGGGTGCAACAATTGTTCCGCACCGCTTACCTGGCCCTGAGTCGGGAGATGTTTGATTCACCGCTGTTTTCTGAGCTTTTTTTAAGCCCACCCAATAAGAAAGAATCTCCACGCCTATTGGAATTGTTTTTTGGTGCAGATGCAGCAAAAATCAACACCGAGGAGCGCAAAATACTGGTGCTTGATCAGTTGGAAGAAGTATTCATCTGGGTAACTGAAACAGCTCAATTGGAGTTTTTTTACCGCCACCTCGCCCATTTGATCGATGGCACCCAAAACTGTGACCTGGTTTTGGTGATTCGCGACGAGTTTTTTGCCAATTTGCAAGACCTCGAATCCTTTATTCCAGGCATTTTAGAGGAGCAAATGCGCGTTAAACACCTGGATCGTTTTGCTGCGTCCGAGGTGATCCGGCGCAATTTGTATTTTGCAAACATTGAGCTGGACAATGAACAGGTCATGGAGCGCATTTTGCAAAATGTAACCGAGGGCGACGGCAAAATCAATTTGACTTTTTTACAATTGTACATGCATAAATTGCTGATAGCTTGAAAAAAATCACACTGGACAGCCTCAATCAACTGGGGACTGGCAACAACATTGTGGAAGATCTGCTCGACCAGCAAGTGCGCGAAATCGAAACCATCCTGGGGGAAAAATACCGAGGCATGGGCAATAAGGTTTTGTCCATGTTTGTACAAGGTGGGAATCGGGTACAGCTCAGCGAAAGCAGCATTGCCGAAGAACTAAAGCGCAAAAAAAACCTCGGCTTCACGATGGTGCAGCGCATCCTGGAACAAATGACCCAGGCCAATCTGCTGCGCAAAACGCCCGGTGGAAAATACGAACTCAGCAACAACCTCCTGGCTCAACGTGCTTTTCAAAAAGTAGAAGCCGAAAACCGGGTACTGCGCACCATGCGCTCCAATATCCGCGACCGCATGGCGCGAAAAGAACTACTGGACGAGCATTATTTGAACTACATCACTTCTTCACTGGATCTGTTGGATTTGACGCCGGAGGAATACGCCTTTGTCGAGGAATCCCGGGATTCCATTCAGCGGAAGAAAAGGCGTCGGGGAATTTTGTTGACTTTGTTTGTTACGGCACTTTCCTTGATGGCCTTTTGGGCTACTATGCAAACTTTTGAAACCCAACGCTATGCCGAGGATTTGGAGAAAAGTAAAGATTTGGTCGAATTGAAAAATGATAGTTTAAAGAGAGCAAATGACGAAGCTAATAAATATGCGGCAGATGTTGTAATTGAGCGCGAAGACGCTGTTAGAGAGGCCGCCAGAGCTGATTCTCTAAAAATTGTTGCTGAGGCTAACGCAAAACTTGCCCGTGCCGAAGCTGACCGCGCCAATAAAAACGCCGAAAAAGCGAAAGCCGAAAAAGAACGGGCTGAAAAGGAAGCAGAAAGTGCTAAAAGCTCCAGTGAAGCAGCACAACGCGCCGAAACCGCAGCCAAACGCTCCGCCGAACGCGCAGAAGAATTGCGCATTGAAGCCCAAAAAGCTGAAAAAAAGGCTCAAGACGCCCGCGAACGCGCTGTAGTGTTCAGCAATGCCGTAGTAGCCCTCAATGCCGCCCTCAAAAGCCAGGAACTTGACGATGCCCGCCTGCAAGCACTCGTCGCCCGGCAAGCCTATAATATCGTGAGTGCTTCGCCCGAGCTGGGGCTCACCCGGCACCCTTACATCTACAATGCACTGTATTATGCGGTGAAAGATGTGGACGACAACCTTCGTTTTCGGAATAAAGCCCACCAAGGTTCGGTGCGCGACATTGTTTTTCAGGATGATGGGAAACGTTTTTTCACTACGGGTAGTGACGGCCAAGTAGTGCAATGGGACATCAATGAGTGGAATGCCCTGGGGGTACCCGCACATCGTCAGACCCGCTTACCCATTGAGGGTGATGCTGTCCACAATTCACTAGCACTGAGCCCCAATGAGGATCGTTTGCTAGTTGGAGGTGAGTTAAGTTATTTGCAAGTGTACAATCTGAAGAATAAAATGGTCAAACGTTTTGACTGGCCCAAGGGCAAAAGCACCGAAGAAATATTTTCCGTAGGTTTTCTCAACAATACTGGGGCCATAGTCGGAATGGGGCGCAGCCATTTTTATTACCTGAAAGATGAAAATACGGCCATTACGGACATTCCCAAAGTCAGTTCCCGTGCCAGTACCTTTTTGACAACCAGCCAAGGAGTTGTTTCGCTTACCGTACAAGTGCTGTATGAAGAGCTGACCAAATTCAACATCGAAGGTTTGATCAATGGCCGTTTGTACCGCCAGGAATTTGCGACCCGTCAAATCAACGCTCAAAGCAAATATGGGGCACTTACGTCCATTGCCGCCCAGCAAGCGGGAGGAGCTGGTTTATTGGCCATGGGTTTTCAGAACGGACAAATTGCACTGGGGAAGATGGATGCCAATACCTTAGTAGTGAGTAAAAATCCGGTCTTTTTATTCAAACAAAATCAGTCTCCCATCGTCGACATCACCTTCAGTGCCAACGGCCGCTATCTGGCTGCTGCCAGTTTGGATGGAAGGGTAACCATTTGGGATTTAGAAATTTCGGAAAACGATCCGACCTATCAACCCTTGTTGTTGGAGGATCATGAGGGTTGGGCGACCTCGGTCTGTTTTACCCCCGATGAAAAGTTTCTTTTGGTGGGCACCAAAAACGGGGAAATAGCCTTTTGGAACCTCGATCCACGCGTTTACGCCGAGCATTTGTGCAACCAATTGCGCATCAATTCCCTCAGCCCACGCTACGATCAAATGGACGACAAGGATTGGAGCCGCTTTTTTGGTACAGAAATTAAACAACAGCGGGTATGTGGCGGAAATTAAGCAATCAGCAAGGCTCTCGTCTTTTTTGCAAAGCTGCACTCATCAGCTTGTTGCTTTTGATTTGTAGAACTGCCTGGGCGCAAGTCGACTCTTGTCAGGAGCGCCTCATTCAGGCCAGTCAATTGTACGAAAAAGGCAAACTCAGCCAGGTGATCCAAACCCTAGGCAACTGTCTTTACAACCCTGATGAAAGCCGGGTAACCCGTCGGAATGTCCTCAACCTGGCCACTGAGTCCTTTATTTTTATGGACAGTGTAAGCCTGGCTCAACGCACCCTGTTGGAGCTTTTGCGCCTCGATCCTTTCTACAAGGTCAATAAAGACATTCCCGAAATGCGTTACCTGCGGGAGCAAGTGGTCACTTACCCTTGTGTAGAAATTTCAGGTTTTTTTGGGCCTAATGTACTCACTAGAGCGAATTTCCAAAGTGCGATGGTTTATCCTGGAGGCACCTTGGCCAGTCGCAAGTATAGCCTCAAGGGAGTGGACGACGATTTTGATGTCAGCTGGGGCTTCAATGCCGGAATAGACTTTGGACTTGCCCTGGATCGGCACTCCAATTTTGACCTACATTTTGGCCTCGATGTTTCTCGTTATACCTTCCGCTACGTCCAGGAAATGGACAATGTGCCCAATTTTGACAAGGAGCTTGATCGGGCCAGGCTCTTTATTGCTGAAAAACATTTTTGGCTGCGGGTACCCCTGTTTTTGTCTTTCAATTTGGTGCCGCGCGAAAGCATTGTCGAACGACACCTAATTCCTTACCTGAAAATTGGTGCCAGTTACGATCACCTGCTCCAGCAAACGGCTAAACTGAGTTCGCTCAAGTTAAGTTTTCCGCCAGATGAGACTTCCACGGTTAACCCTGGCACCAGAATTGGGGATTCCCGCCAATCCAGTAATTTTTCCATCCTGGCCGGGGCAGGCATCAAATTGCACCTACATCGTTTTTTCGT
>JAIYAV010000137.1 GCA_027488855.1 Saprospiraceae bacterium | reverse complement strand
ATGAAGCCTCGCAATTGGATTAGGTTGGGATTGAAACAGAAGCGTAAGTACGTGCCCAACACCCCAGCCAAACCTCGCAATTGGATTAGGTTGGGATTGAAACTTGCAGGCATCGCGGTGACCGATGACCTGCAATTCTTCTCGCAATTGGATTAGGTTGGGATTGAAACTCGATGGGTTACACTGGTGAGATAACGGGCGTCTTCTCGCAATTGGATTAGGTTGGGATTGAAACTGGTTAGCCGCGAATTTTAACATAACCGTTCCTTTTCTCGCAATTGGATTAGGTTGGGATTGAAACAGAAACATGCAGATAGTTAACTTTTTCTACGAGCTGCTCGCAATTGGATTAGGTTGGGATTGAAACTCGAAAACATCCGCACCGCCCGCACCGGTGGCGGCACTCGCAATTGTGCATAAATTCGGTGAAAGTGGACAGTAAAAAACGGAGCAAAGTGAACAGTCAAAAAGAGGTGTTCAGAATAGTGTAAATCAAAGGTAAAAAAATCAGGGGTTTTGAGCGATGTTTTTACGCAAGGAATGGCCTTTTAAGTCGATTCGATGTGCGTTGTGAATGATGCGATCCATGACTGCATCAGCGAGGGTAGATTGAGTGATGAGTTGATGCCAATGTTCGATGGGTATTTGTGATGTTACAATGAGTGCGTTTTTGTGGGTCATGTCTTCAATAAGGTCATAAAGGATGAGTTGATCGGCTTCTTGGAGTGGATGGAGTCCAAAGTCATCCAGGATAAGGAGGTTGTGTCGGGTGATGTGGTTGAGTTTTTTGAGGTAGGTACCATCGGCTTTGTCATTGAGGAGTTGAGTGAGGAGTTTAGCGGCGGAGGTAAAGAGGACTTTGAAGCCTTTGATACAAGCGGCGTTACCCAGAGCTGTGGCCAAAAAAGATTTACCGACCCCGGTTGGACCAGTGATGAGCACGTGTTCCCCTCGTTGAATAAAATTGCAGGTGGCCAGTTGGAGGATATTGGCCCGATTGAGTCCCTGCCGATTGGAAGCGAAGTCGATTTGTTCGAGGGCGGCATTTTGTCGGAACTTGGCCTGGGTGAGCAGGTATTGACTCCGCCGATTGTGTCGTTCTTCCCATTCTGCCTGAACGATGGCGGCCAGGATTTCGTCTGGGCTCATCGATTCAGTGGCTCCGCTGGTGAGGGCCATTTGATAGGCGTTTCGCATTCCGTGGAGCCTCATTTTGGTGAGTAAATCCAGGGTTGAAGCAGTGGTAATCATGGTCAATGTGTTGTTTAATAAGTAAGTAAACAAAAAACTGAGCGGTTTCTAGTCAACAGATTCGTCCTTGGTTTGGGCTTTGTAGTAGTCAGCGCCACGCAGATTCTGATGCTCATCCGGGATCGTCAAGACCTTTTTGGGTGTAGATTTTGAGTGGTGCTGTTCGAGGTGATACTGGATAAAGCGGTAGTTGTATCGGCGGCGTTCCAGGGCTGCGCAGCAGGCCTGTTCCATGGCCGGGTAGCCGTATTGTTGAGCCAGGGTCATTAGTCCGACACAGGATCGGTAGGCTTGTTCGGGGTGGTCTTTGGTTCGGAATAAAGCTTGGACGAGTAGCACGGTTTGAGGGCCAACTACTTGAGCCCGGCGGATAAAGTAGGCTTCGCTCCAGGCACTGACGAAGCGATGTGTGGATGGCATATGATCTTCCGTAGTGGTGTAAGTGTGCTCCTGATAGGAGTAAGAATGCAGCGCGATGCGCTGGTTTTGATAGAAGATTTCCACATGCTGGGTGTCATATAAAACCTTGACTTTACGGCCAATGTAACGATAAGGCACACTGTAATAGTGCTTGTTTTCGCTGAGTTGTACATGGCAGTTTTTATGCACCGTCAGTTCACGCTGGTTTTTCCAGCTAAATCGTTCGCTGGGCAGGGGCCGTAAGTATTGGCGTTCAAGATGCTCAAAAAGCATGCGGCGGCTTTCTTTGCGCCCCTGCATGGGCAAGGCGTTCAGGGTCTCCAGCTCTCGGAGGATCGCGGCGTTGAGTTCAGCCAGGTTATGGAAGACTTCATCTCGGATGTGGCCATAAATGCGGTGATAAACCAGCCGAACACCGTTTTCTACTTTGGATTTGTCCTTGGGAGCCCGTGGGCGGGTAGGCACAATTGCAGTGCCATAGTGCTGACCCAAGGCAGCAAAGCGTTCATTGAGGTCTGGTTCGTATTTGTGGGCGCGGCTCACGGCACTTTTAAGGTTGTCTGGAACCAAACAGGCCGTCACACCACCAATGTAGTGGAATGCATTCTGTACGCTCATGCTGAGCGCTGCAAGGCTTTGGTTCATACTTGCTTCGGCATACACTAAACCGGAACAGCCTAGAACCGCAACAAAAACCTCTACCGCGATTTGTTCTCCACTGTCTCGATCGGTTAGATACAGGTGATCCCCAGCGTAATCGATGAACAGCTTCTCTCCAGCCTTGTGTTCAATGGGTTGATACGCTTGTTCAAGCCGTAAATGCTCCCTGAGGTAAAGCAGAAATTGGGTCTTCCCATAGCCATCAGCATAAATTTTGTGGTATTCCTCGTAAAGGGTTTGACGCGTTACATGTGGGCGCTTTAGTTCCTGGGCATACTCGGGCAACAGCTTGCTAAAGCCCGACCACCGATCATCCGGTTTGTCACAGTGACCACTCCGACATAGCAGCAGCAGAGATTCGTCGCTCAATGCTAAAAGTGCAGTCCAGTCAAGGCCACTACTGGCTAAATTTTGCAGGTATTTGACAACCGTGGTCCGCGATAGATTAAGCGATTTACCCATGAATCGATGCGAGCGACCTTCTTGTTTGTAGCGAATAAGTGTTCTGAGTTTCATTGTGCTAATTGGTTTGTTTGCCATGCCGCCCGTTTTGCTCGAACTTACATGAACTCTTGAAACTAATTGCACTATGCTGAACTTGGTTTGGCTTTTTTAACTGTCCACTTTGCGCCGTTTTTTGCTCCCCTTCCAGTCCCAAAAACTGTCCACTTTGCGCCGTTTTTTTTGATCAGCTTTCACCTCAGTTTTAGGTGTACAGTTTGCGCCGTTTTTTTGCCCTTTTTTACCCCTTTTTCAACTGTTCACTTTGCTCCGAATTTTGATGTCCACTTTGCGCCGTTTTATGCACAATTGGATTAAGTTGGGATTGAAACAAAGAAAGGCACCGAAATCAACGAATGGAACCTGGTCTCGCAATTGGATTAAGTTGGGATTGAAACGTAATCATCAATGGCAGTATCACAGGAGCCTACAACCTCGCAATTGGATTAAGTTGGGATTGAAACACGAAGAGTACATCCAGTTTAGCAACCATTATTGTCGCATCTCTGACGCATAAGCATGCACCATTTTTGAAAATAGTAAAACTTGACTAACGATGGCCCAGTAAAGTAAATCAACAGAGGAGAAAAATAAAAACATTTATTTTTATTTTTAAATTTAATGACACTTTTTCTATTTTTACACAAAAAATAGAAATGCCTAAAAAGCCAGCCAAGCCGCATGATGAATTTTTCAAGGCCACTTTTGGTCGT
>JAIYAV010000379.1 GCA_027488855.1 Saprospiraceae bacterium | reverse complement strand
GTCGCGCAAACCCGCGTCCACATCGTGGGTAATCATCGGGATGGGAATGGCTTTGCCGATACAAGGGCTACCCGTGACCAAATGGCCTTTGGCGTCAATCTTAGGATCAAGCTCCAGGCTTTTTTGATCCGTACCATTTTGTGTTTTCCATTGGGCCAGGCTGAGGTCTTCCCAAGTGATGGCATCGTTGATAAAAACGGGTTTGCCGCCATTGCGAAAATACACATTGTTGTCGATGACATTGGTTTTGGAACCCGCATTGTCCCGGATGCGAAACATGGGCAGGTTTTGGGTGGAAGTTTGCACAAAAAGGTTGTTCTGAATCTTGGCGTTGATGTTTCCTGGACGAGCGGATTTCGTATCGCTCAGCCAGACATCACCTACGTTAAAGAAGAGAGTAGCCATTTCGTTTTGCCCGGTATTGACCACCGTATTGTGGTAAATCTGAGCATTTTTGGCGCCCCATAAGCCGATTCCAGCGTGCTTGGTGTTCATGATCAGGTTGTTGATCATGATGCCATCGAGGTTTTCGTAGTATTCGGGATTGGATTGGGTATCAAACCATTCTGCATCGGTGTAAAAACCCAGGTAAATTCCACCTTCGCCACAATTGGTGATGGTATTGCCTTCGATGCGGCAATTGCGGGCCCCTCCTTTGGCGTAAATCCCGGTAGTGGCAATGTCGTGGATTTTGCAACCTTTGACCAACATATCGGGGGCGTTCACATTGTCGATGCCTTCGGCGTTGAAGTCCAATTGAGCTCCCGGGCCTTTGCCGCTGTTGTAAATTTCGCAATTGAGGATTTTGATGCCCTTGCAAGCGGGGGTGAGTTTGATGGCATCGCGGCCAGTATCGTGGATGATGCAGTTGCGCACGGTGATGTTACTGGTACCCCGGCGTTTGGCAAAAGGTACGGAGTTGTCCCAATCCCAATTGCTTTCAAATTTGAGGCCGTAGTAATAACCACCGACTATTTCCAGGCGTTCGAGGGTTCCACCGTCGGTTTCTGGTTCGTTGTACCAAAGGCAGGAGCTGATGTCCTCCACATTGGTTACAGCGGTGATGATGGCCCATTCATTGGCGTAAGAGCGAATGGTGAGGTTGCTTTTGTTGATGCGGATTTCGTTGGAAGTGTATTTGCCGCCGCGTAGTTCGATGATGCTTCCAGGGGATGCGGCAGCAATGGCTTTGGTCAAGGTTTTAAAGGGGGCAGCCAGGGTGCCAGGGTTGTTGTCGTTGCCGGTTGTTGCCACGTAAAAGGTCGCGGCGTTGAGCGCCATTGGCAAGGCGAAAAGCAAAAGAATCAGAATACGTTTCATGTTTAAGGATTTGGGTTTTGGATATGTTTTGTGCTAAAGCCTATTGTTTTTCATAAGTCGTTTCCACCCAAGCTTCTTTATATGGATAAGCTTCAATGCGCTTCGACACTAGGTAAATGCGGGGCTTGGTTCCCCCGGTCGGCTTCTCAAGACTGGAGATTTGTTGACGCAGGGACCCATCTTGATCTACCCAAACTTCACCAGCACTAGCTTTCGTGCCAGCTGAGGTGAGGGTTAAAACGCCATCTTCAATGTCTTTGCTTTCCAATTTTTTGACCTCCAATTTCCAGGTTCCCTTTTCAGATTCAGGTGTTCCGACCAATACATGACTGATAAAAGTACCATCTGCAAAAAACTCGTAGGCAACAGTGCCTTCTTTCATGGTTGCGGTTTGTTTCTTTTCACCCTTCTCGTTGATGCCGAAGGAAGCACCACTTTTTAGCTTCCAATAGCCGATTAAAGAGGTGAATTCTGGCTTAATCGGAGCGCTTGCATTGTCCTCTTTGCTGCACATGAAGGCAGAATTGAAGAAAAAGCTACAAGTCAAAATAAACAGCAGTGCAGGAAATCGATTTTTCATATCTTATCGAAGGTTTAAGTGTTAAATGATGATTCAAAACTTCAGTGGGTCACCCACCACTTTCATGTCATGCGCAGCAAAAGGGTCCGTTCCGGCAGGCAAGGACTTATTTCCACCAACTGCCCGGAAAAAATCTTCCATTTTACCAGCAGGTGTGAAAAAGAAGAGCAGTTTTCCGGTGTCTGAAACTTGGGCAAACGTATGGGGCACAGCTCTTGGCAAAAAAATCATGTCGCCTTTTTGCAGTTCAAATTTTTCGTCGCCACACTGAAACAGGTACCGACCATCGGTCACATAAAACACTTCATCCTGATGGGGATGAACATGCAAGGGTGGGCCTCCTTTCGTCGCTCCATGGTATTCAAAAATGGAGAGTTCGTTGGAAGTGTCTTTTCCAGAAACCTTGATGTCGTTGGCGTTTACTCCATCGATAAGGGTTGTTTCATTGAAGCGGCTATTGCCCGCTCTCACCACAAAACCATTTTTAGGCGTATCTACCAGCGTGTGCTGATCCGTGGCAGCAATGGACGGCCCATGGTTTTGAATGCCACTGTCTTTTCCCAATTTTTCGTATTGCGCTTTGGTGGCTTTGCCGTCCCATTTGGTCAATTTCAGAAAAAATTCCTCCATCTTGCCTGCGGGCTGTAAGAAGTAGAACAGTTGGCCCCGATCCGAGGTTTGTACCCAGGTATGGGGTATGGTGCGTGGCAAAAAGATCAAGTCTCCGCTCTTCAACAAGGTTTTTTCCGCCCCAACTTGAAATACATACTCGCCCTCCACCACAAAGAACATCTCGTCTTGAAACAAGTGAGCATGATAACCGGGGCCCACTTTTTCAACTCCCACGTAATCGAAGGTAGACAACTTGCCTTTGGTATCTTTGGAAGACAACTTCAAATCATTGGGGTTTTTCCCCTGAAAAGGGGTAGGTTTGTTAAAACGACTGGCCTTGGCTTTGATCACCAGTGCTTTTTGGGGCGAGGCATTCAACCAGGCTTCATTGGCAAAGGCGAAAGCGGGAAAAGACAGCAGGCTGGTGTAAACAAAAGCGCGACGATTCATCGTAATCAATTTAAATGCGTTAACTGATGCTTCAAAAGTAGAGGGATGTTGCCCCCCGTTCAAGTTCCACTCGGTGAACTACTTTTTTTATCGGTAAACGACACCAAAAGCGAACTCAGATAGTTACTTTTGTAAGTGTTGCTAACCTAGCACAACGAATGGGAAAACCTAAAGAGAAACATGCTCAAACACACTTGTATTATTGTTGATGACGACACTGTTGATTTACTGATGAATGTATCTATGGTACGTAAGGTGCCGTTTTTGGATTTGCTGGGCACTTTTTCTTCTAGCCTTGAGGCCGCTCAATTTTTGCAAAAAAACCAGGTTGAAGTCCTTTTTTTGGACATCGACATGCCCGAACAATCCGGCTTGGAGTTTTGGCAAAGCCTCGACCCCAAGCCGATCTGTGTTTTTATCACTGCTCACCCTGAATATGCGTTGGATAGCTACGAAAGCTCCGCTTTTGATTTTTTGGTAAAACCTCTAAAATCAGAACGTTTTGAGCGCTGCGTAACCCGTTTGCAAGAGCATTTTTTGCTAAAGGAAAAATCGGGGCTGTTCGATCAATTTATTGGCTCCGAAAGTTTTTTCATCAAAGAAGGCCACGAACAACAACGCATCAACTTCAAGGACGTATTGTACCTGGAGGCACTGGGCGATTACACCAAAATAGTGACAACCCAGAAAAACCATTGTGTATTGTCTACCCTTGGCAGCATGTTGTCGATGCCTGAATTTGGTCATTTCACCCGCATCCACCGCAGTTATGCGATTCAGAAGTTTTTTATTGAAAAAATAGGGGCTTCGGAAATCGTGGTGCGGGGCATTTCCTTGCCCATCGGCAGAAAATACAAGCAAAATCTGTCCTTGCAATGACCAACCTCCACTTGCTCATGATTCCGAAAAATCTCCTACTCTCGTGCTTGTTTTTCCTTGGGTTTATTCAATACATCCAGGCTCAAGAGCAATCAGTTGCAGATTCCCTGATCCAGCTTCTCCCCAAAACGACTGAAGATACAGCTCGCGCCCGTTTGTATAAAGCCATTGTGGATCAGTTGGTTGATCAGCCGGACAAAGCACTCCATTATGCAAACTTGGGCATGAAACACGTAAGCAAAATGGCTTGGGCAAAAGGAATTGGTGTGTTCAATGGGATGATTGGAAGAATTTATAGCGACCAAGGGGCTTACGCCAAGGCAAAGCCTTATCTGATCGCAGAGTTAAAAATCCATCAAAAAAATCAAGACCAATTCAACATTGCTAGTTGCCAGATTGCCCTGGGCACCCTTTATTTGAGGCAGGGACAATACAGCAAAGCACTGGATGACTATTTAATCGCGTTAAAAACTGCTGAAAAGCAGGGGTTAACAACTTTATTGCCAGTAATTTACAACAACATCTCGACTGTCTATTTTGAACAAAATCATTTTGACAAATCACTACAATACTCCAGGAAAGCCTTGGTTTTGTATCAAGAAATTGGTGACACGCTGGGAATAGCCACAGCCTATTCCGGCATTGCCAATCAATTTCATCTCAAAGCAGACACCCTACAAGCCATTCGTTACTACCAGAAAGCCTTAAAGGTTTTTCAATCCATTGACGCACATATTAAAATAGCCGAGGTTTACCAAAATCAGGCTTTGTTGGTGAAACAATTGAAAGCAAGGCTTCAGTTACAGCTCAAAGCCCAAGCTATTTGGGATCAAAGTTACCCCTCCTATAAATTGTCCATTACCAATCTAGGCAACATTGCCTGGTCTTTTCTCGACAGCGCAAAACTCAATACAACAAGCAAAAAGCTGGCGCTAGACAAGGCAACTTATTATTATCAAAAAGCAATCGCTTTGGCAGGTTTTGCACAAGATCGAAGCAATCAACACTTCTTATTGGGGCTAAAAGCTGAATTGGAAGCAGCCAAAGGCAATTATCCTAAAGCTTATCAGGCTATGTACGATTATCATGGCCAACACGACTCCATCTACTCCCAGGAAAGCAAAAACAAACTAGCCGAAGCCGAAAGCAATTTTTTCCTCGAAAAAAAAGACGCTGAAATCGCCATCCAAAAACTCACCATCAGCAATCAACGCAAAATACAGTTGGCTTTTGCGCTGGGGAGTCTTTTGCTGGTGCTGATCGCTTTTTTGTTTTACCGCTTGAGTCAGATTCGCCGCAAATCCAATCAAAAACTGCTCGACCTCAACCAATCGCTAGATCGCGCCAATCGGCAAAAAGCCCAACTGCTGGCGGTATTGAGCCATGATTTAAGGCACCCATTGAGTAACTTGATCAGCTTGTTGCATTTACAAAAAAATGCGCCCGATTTGTTGACCCCGGAAATGGCCAGCCAGAATCAGGCCAGGATCACCAGCAATACCGAAGTGCTCCTGGAAAACCTCGAAAACATGCTACTTTGGAGCAAAGAGCAAATGAATCAGGCCAGTGTGGAGTTACAGGAGGTTTTAGTAATTGAGCTTTTTCGACGTTTAGAGGCCACTTTTTCCGTACAGGATCAGTTTCACTGGGAATTCGAGTGTCCCACGGATTTTGTAATTCATACCGACCCCAACTACCTCTGGATTGTGCTTCAAAACCTGAGCTCTAATGCCAGCAAAGCGCTAAAAAAACAAAGCGACGGAAAAATCAGCTGGAAGGCATGGAGTGTGGAAGGGCAAAAATACCTGAGTATAAGCGACAACGGCCCCGGGTTTCCAGCAAACATTCTCAATGCGCCCAACGAAGCCCAAAACGAAATTTTCCTCAGTGGTTTTGGCTTACAAGTGGTGCATGATTTTGCCCAAAAATTGGGAATTGCCTTACAATTTGAAAATGCTTCGGAAGGTGGAGCTAGAGTTGTACTGAAAATACAGTCCTAAGTCCCCTTTCCACACTTAATTCTGTTAAGCACTCGTTAATTTTGACGGCAATAGGAAGCAATTTCAAAAGAGTTGCGAATTTTGTACCACTGTTGATGTAACCAAGGTTTTATACCTTCGTCCCAAAAGCAATCTGTATCCATGAAAATAGCATTTACTACGCTGGTTCTTATCTGTTTTCACACGCTGAGCATATTCGCCAGTGCGGGATACAACATCAAGGTAAAGATTGATGGCTATCGGGAGCGCAAATTGACCCTGACGTACTACTTCGGGAATCAACAATACATCAAGGATACCGTCAAAATAGGCACCGATGGGACTTATACCTTTAGTGGCGCTACTGCTTTGATTCCAGGCATTTATACACTGGTGATGATGCCGAGCAATGTAGGCATCGACATCATCGTTTCGGAAAAAGAACAACAATTCAGTGTCCAGACCAAAAAGGACAGCCCCTTTGCGAGTTTGAAATTTATAGGATCCAAGGAAAATGAGCTATTCCAAAATTACATCCACTACGTCAGTGAAAACAACCCCAAGCTAGATACCCTCCGTGCGCAGTACAAACGCAGCGCAGAAGGCCCAAAAAAGGAAAAGCTCAAGCAAGACTTGCTCAAAGCGGATTCAACCGTGCAAAACTACCTACAACAATTTCTGAGCGATAACCGCAGCACCTATACCGCTTTGGTCATCAAAGCCAGTTTGCCCATTCGTTACCCCAATTTTACGGGTACCGATCAGGAGAAAATGTACAAAACCTGGTACTATGCCCGCAAGCATTGTTTCGACAATGTGCCCTTGCAAGAGTTTCGGCTTTTGCGTACGCCGCATTATTACCAGGCCATCACTACTTATGTCAATGAGTTGCTCTTTCAGCACCCCGATTCGCTGAAAATCGGGATCGATTATATTTTGAATCAATTGCGGCCCAATCCAGAAGCTTTTGAATATTATACCGTGTTGCTCATACGGCAGTATTTGCAACCCAAGGTAATGGGCATGGATGCAGTGTTTGTGCACCTAGTGGAAACCTATCTCGAATCGGGTCAGGTCAAATTGGCTAGCGTGGAGCAGCAGAACAAGTTGATTCAAATGGCGCAAAAACGAAAACCCTTGTTGATCGGCAAAGTGGCACCCAATATTGCCTTAAAAGATCGCCAGGGGAAAACATTCAACCTGCACGAATTGGAGTCTGAATATACCTTGCTGGTCATTTGGGCTTACGATTGTGGACATTGTAAACATTCGGTGCCGTATTGGAAAAAATTCAATGACAAATTTAAAAGTAAAGGAGTCAAACTGGTCGCGCTTTGTCACGTTACTGAAAACGAAATCCCGGCTTGTTGGAAGTATGTGGATGACAATGGTTTGGGATCTTGGCTGCACGTTTACGACCCCAAATTGGCTTACATCAAAACCTACAACGTAGAATCTACCCCGCAGGTCTATTTAATGGATCGCAACAAAGTCATCATCGGCAAACAAATTGTGGATGAAAAAATGGAAGAAGTGGTGGATCAAATCATTGAACTCCGCAAAAAAAGCAAGTTGTAACTGTTGTATAAACCCTGTATCACCTCACATTGTTTGAACAGCATTAATTCATAGACAAGATGAAAAAATACTTTCTTTCACTTTTTGCCAGCCTTTTGATCGTGAGTGCATTTGCTCAGACAACGGCTAAAAACGCTTATCAAATCCGGGTAAAAGTTGATGGTTTTACCGAAAAACAGCTCTTCCTGGGTTACTACATGGGCGACAAGCAATATGTGATGGACACGGCCTTGGCGGATGCCAAAGGTGAATTTGTGTTCAGCGGCCCCGAAGCGCTCAAAGGTGGGATGTACATTATCGTTCTCCCCCCCAACAACGACTTTTTTCAAATCCTGGTGACCGACAAGGAGCAATCTTTTTTTGTGCGTACCACCAAAGACAAACCGGGTGAAAATGTCAAGTTTGAGGGCAGTAAGGAAAATACCTTGTTCTACGACTACGTCAATTACCTGAATGCCAAACGCCCCGAGGCCGAAGCCTTAGGCAAAGAAATTGAAGCGGCCAAAGACAATCCAACGGCCAAAGATGCTGCCCAGAAAAAAATGGACAAGCTCAATGAAGGTGTGGAAAAATACCAGAAAGACTACGTAGTCAAATACAAAGGTACTTTTGCGGCAGCCATCATCAATGCCAATGTGAATTTGGATACCCCAAAGGCATTCGACAGTTTGGCAGAAGAAGAAAAAAACCGCCAATTGTGGCTCTGGACGCGCAAGCACTTTTTTGACAACCTCAACCTCGGCGACAACCGCATGCTGCGCACCCCGTTTTTGTTCCAACGCCTCGAGAATTATGTCAACAAACTCAGCGTACAACACCCCGATTCGATCAGTATAGCCATTGATACGGTGTTGGAGCGGCTGCGGCCAGCTGAAGAGGCATTTAAGTTCTATCTGATTCACTTTTTGAACAGCTTTGCTGCTTCCAAGTTTGTGGGTATGGACGCAGTGTATGTACACATGTCCGAAAAATACTACGCTACGGGTCAAGCCAACTGGGCCAACCAGGATCAGGTGAAAAAAATTGTGGACAACGCCAAAAAGCTCAAACCACTGCTCATCGGCAAAACAGCACCAGACATCGTACTCGAACGCAATGGTGCCCGGACGATGTTGAGCCAGCTCAAGTCAGAATATACGCTGCTTTACTTCTGGCGCTACGATTGTGGGCACTGCAAAGAATCGATGCCCGCGATGAAAAAATTCTTTGAAAAATTCAAAGACAAAGGCATCACCCTGGTAGCCATCTGCGTGAAACCCACCCAGGATCAACCAGAATGCCTCAAATACATCCAGGAAAATGGCCTGACCGGCTGGTACAATGCCTTTGACCCAACCGGGCGTTATTATGTCCAGTACAATGTGGAAACCACCCCGCAGATGTACATTTTGGACAACAAAAAAGAGATCCTTTCCAAGCAGGTTCCCGCCGATCAGTTGGAAGATGTGATGGATAAGATCATCGAAATGAACAAAAAGGACAAAGAAAACGCCGGCAACAAATAACCACAAATCCGATGTAGGGGCGACCCTTGCGGTCGCCCTCTTGGACGTACGCAGCCTGCGGCCGAAAATAATGGGCGACCGCAAGGGTCGCCCCTACATCCGATTTGTGGTTGCCGTAGTCGATTTAATTGCAACTGGAACCATATTACCGTAATTTTGTGTTGCTCCCCCAATTACACCATACCTCTATTTCCTATGAGATTACGCAAAATTGCCCGTTTCCCCAAAATGATGCTCTGGGCCTTCTGGATGGAAGGGGTCGAAACCAAGCAAATGGTCAAAACTTTCGTGAAACATGGGAGGGGTAAAATCATTCGCTCCAAATCCAAAGACGGACCTACTCCCGAGGAATTACAACAAGCCCGGGAGCAGCTCAAAGACTTACCTAAATTCCTGCCTTTTTTTATGTGTATTGCGGTTCCACTGCCCGGTGTTACGGAAGGGTACATGGTATTAGCGGTTACGCTGGAGTCCTGGTTGGGGCATCGAGTGAGTTTGTTGCCTTCACAGATTCGAGGCGTATTTAAAAAATGGAAAGAAGAAGATGTTGTTGTGGAAGTTGATCTTGAAATAGAAGCAGAACTGATTGAAGAGTTACAAAAAGACCCCAGTCTCGTCAATTGATTTCTTTTTTAACTGCGTAGAACTCCACTACCTTCGGTACAAAGCGCACATTGCTCACAATGGTTGGCTGAAGGTTCACCATCACTGGCACGTTGTTGCCCTCCTGTAGCGCAGCATTTGACAAATCTACCTCTGCTTTAAAATCTTCTGAGCGAAGCGAATTGAAGTGACTCAGCCCCACATTACAAGTCAGGCGCACCTGACTGGGGAACAAACGGTATTCCCGATCGGCATTTTTGACCTGAATTTTCACAAACAAGGTTTTTTCCGTCACCTGCTCTACGGGTACCTGAACATCAACCCGCTGAAGGTTTAAGTTGATTTCTGCAGGTGGTGTTTTTAGCTCCAAAAAACCCGTGTAATCATCCTTTAGATCTTTCAAAGTCAGTGTAGCCGTTGGCCATTCATAAGTCGGGCCAATTCTGGAGGCAGGCCCGGAAATCAGGATGGAGTCAGGCGCAACTTTTACATTTCCAGAAAGGTAATAGCCAGGTAAATAACTCAAATCAGAAATGGGTCGAATGGGCACCCATTTTTGCATTTTGGGCTCCAGACTGATTCGGATATCGGTATGGGTAAGATTGGAGAAACTTAAATCATCCGCGTTTACATGCTCACGGATGTCATTGAGTAGCCTTTTTTCGTCCAATCGAATGCTACTGCGCTGGGTAAGGTCGTAAGTCAGATGGATTCTGGCTCCCAGCAAATAATCGTACAACATGTCCCAGCCTCGGCCCTTGAGCTGGATGGACATATTGCGGGGCGGAGCTTTGTGGAAAGCCTGATTGGGAGGCAGTAAAAAATGGAGTTCAATTTTTTTGGTCGACACATAGGTTTGAGACATTCGTACTCCTACCCAAAAAACGAGGGCTATCCCAATGCATTGCATTAGAATAGCCCGGTCTTCCCGTGCCCGAGGAATCAGGTTACTCTTCGGTAGTCGTAACCACCTGCGGCTTTTTACCTGCTCCATAAATGGCATCAGTCAATTCCTTTGAAATAGCGTTGCGCAATACCCGAATGTATACTTTGGTGCCTACCTCCAGGGTAATCACATCATCTTCAATTTTGCTGATGCGTCCAAGCATCCCACTATTGGTCACTACTTCGTCGTTTTTCGACAAGTTTTTGCCAAAGTTAGCTTGTTCGCGTTGTTTTTTCGCCTGTGGACGGATCATGAACAAGTACATGATCAAAAACATGGAACCGATAAAAAGTAGGTTCATGTAACCCATTCCCGGGGCTCCGGTTGCTGCTTGTAAAAGTAACATGTGTTATATTTTTAAGGACAAAGAACTGAATCAAGAGCGCATTGCCCTTGATTCAGTAATGAGCAAATTATTTACGTTTAGCTGGTTTGGTTTTGTCTTTGTTTCTTTCCTCAGCCTGTTTTTGCTGTTCTTTCAGCATGGTTTCCATTCGTTCACCAAAGCCACTTTTTTTCTTAGGCTTTTTGCGGTAGGCATCCATCCCGGCTTTGATCTTTTTCTCGTCAATGAGGAAGTACTTGGTAGCCAGGGTCTGCCCAATGTTCAGCAAGTTACTAAAAAGCATATAAGCTGACAAACCAGAAGCCGAACTATTGAAAAAGCCCATGAACATCACTGGCATGATGTACTGCATGTACAACATGGCTGGTTGGGCGGAGAAATCCATGTTTTTGGAGTTGTACCAGGTATACAGCAAGGTAGACAATACCCACAAGAGGGCAAACAAGCTGATGTGGTCGCCAAACCCAAATGGAATTTTGAATGGCAACTGGAAGAATTCATCATAAGAAGACAAGTCACCCGCCCAGAGGAAACTGGCCTGACGGAACTCAATGGATGCCGGGAAGAAGCGATACAAAGCAAACCAGATGGGCAATTGTAGCAACATCGGGAAGCAGGCACCCAAGGGGTTTACCCCAAATTCGCGGTACATCTTCATCGTTTCCATTTGTACCTTTTGCTGATCATCGCCGTGGCGTTCTTTCAAACGATCGATTTCTGGCTTCAAGGCCGTCATTTTCGACTGAGAGTAGATCATGCGATAGGTCAGCGGAAACAATATCAATTTAACCAGCAGCGTCAACATCAAAATGACAATCCCTTTGCTGCTGATCAGCCAGGTCAAAAAACTAAACAAGGGGCGAATCACCCAACGGTTGATCGTCCCCATGATGTTTTGACCAAAGGGTACAATGTCAGACATGCTGTAACCCATATTGTGCAGGCGATCAAATTCGTTCGGGCCGATGTAAAAGTGCATGGCAAACTGCTCATTGCTGCCACCTCGGAATGGAATCTGAATGCTGCTAACCAACTCTTTTAAGTCTTCCGACTCTTCTGCCAGGTTTTTGCTGCTCATTTTGGCACTGGCAAAACCTTTGTCTGACATCAAAGAACTGTTGAAAAACTGGTTGGTGTTCGCGATCCATTGAATCGGTGCGCCTTCTGCGTCCTTTTCGGAGTACTGTTTGGTGGGCGAGCAACGTCCGGAACGGGCATCAACTGGTTTGAAATTCAACGTGGAATACTGGCGTTCGTATTGGGTGGATTTTTCAATTTTATCCAAATAGTTCACCCATTTCAACTCAATCGTTTTGGCATTGGAAGCAAAAACCTTGTCCATTCCTTTGAAATCCAGCGCATAGTCCAGTTTGTAGGAATTGGCGGTCAGGGTGTAGGTTTGAGCAAAATATTGACCATTGCCTGCATCGGCTCGGAAAGTAACGGAATTGCCATCTTTCTCTGCGGCGAAGTACAAATCAGCAGTGTTGACACCATTGCGCAAGCCTTGTACAGGTAGGATGTACTCAAAGCGGTTTTTGTTGTCTTCCAACAAGTGCAAAGGAATTTTGCGGTCTTTGCGATCCTTGCCGTGTATCATCTTGAAGTGTTTTTTCAACAACACATCCTTGATGCGTCCACCTTTATTGCTAAAAGTAACCTTGATGAGTTCATTCTCCAGTACCGTAGTTTCCGCAGTGCCTACGGCTGCAGCAGCGAAAGCACCAAATTGCCCACCCAATATTTTTGTGCGCAGAGAATCAGGCACTTCGGCAGCGGCTTCCAGTTTTTTCTTTGCTTCCTGCTTTTTTACGATGGTCAAACTATCGCGGAGTCGTTCTACTCTGGCGATGGAGTCCTGCGTGCGTTGCTGCGCGGCAATTTGCGCTTTTGACGGGGTGAGGAAGTATTGCCATGCCAAAAAAAGAATGAAAATCAGGGCTATCCCGATGATGTTATTTCTATCCATGTTTCAGACGTACAGATTACGAAATCCTGTGAGATATTTGTTATCTCGGTTGAAAAAATGCGGTGCAAAAAATCGCAGCAAAGGTAATTACTTTGTACCTCTAATTGCACAAATGATGGATAATTCTTCGATTCCATTCGATGGACAGCTGCTTCAAGCCTATTTGAGTACTTGGGCTAGGGAAAAAAATTGGAGCAGAATGCCGTGGTATGGTGAGAAAGTGGGAAGGAGGTGGAATTGCTTTATTGCCCGCAAAAATTAGCTCAAATTTGAAGGAAGTTCAATCATTAAAGACTTATCAATCTCCACTGCGTCAACTCGTTCATTGTAAATTTCGATTAAACTAATCAAGCTACTCTTGAGATTTTTATCTGAAAAAACGCTGATTTCATCAATGTTTTGCGATAAAAAAGACTCTAAAGATTCAACCGCGATTTGGCCGAAACAGAATTGTTCGCCCAGTTGTCTAGCTGCAGCCAATTTAGCATCAGGAATCAGTAAATAGACTTTAAAACCTTGTGATAAGTTATCCAGGCATTTTTCAAAAACAGCTTGCATTGGAGCAATTGTAACATGAAAGACTGTATTGCCAATCAGAAAATCCCCTTGCCGATTGGTTGGCAAATCTGCAGTACTAGCAGACTCATTCGAAATAGGAATCTGAGGAAAGCGCAACTGTAATTTAGCACCCACCAAATGTTGAGCTACAAAGCCGGCCTTTCCTTCTTCTCTTGCTTCTTTAAGCAAATTATAAATTATCTGCCAAGTAGAAAGTTTTGGATCAAATACCAGTTTGATTTTTTGCCGATTATGAAAATCTCGAATCCTTTCAACCAAATATTGCTGAAATTGAGAAAGTACTTCGTTCCTATCGCTCACTGAATAATTTTCAAGTTCGAGGGATACAAGAGATTTGAATAAGGGCCGGATATCACCCTGACCACCTCGATTTGTTCTTCCTCCTTCTTTTGCGAAAGGCCTAATCTCCCCAAATTTTTTTAGAATGGTAGCAACTGCCGATCCACTAGCTCCCTTTATTTGTGCACCACCTGGTGCAACGTGATTATCAAAATCCAGATTATAGTCATCTTTGAGGCGCTCAAGAAGGATCAAAGTTGTCGCGATTGTGCCATTGGCTGGCCCTCCATTAGCTTTTACAACTTTCAATGACTTGTACCACTCCTCAAATACCGCTAGAAATTGTTGAATATTCATAACTCCCATATTGGCTTTCAACTAATTGCAGTTTGCTATTTAGTTCATTTACAAGTGGATTAAGATAATGCTCTGCAATCCACTTGACAACGGGGACACAAACGGCGTCCCCAAATCCAAACAATGCTTCATTAGTGGAAGATGCGATCAAATAATCATCCGCGCCCATTAGCCTCGCGCATTCCCTTGGTGAAAGCAGGCGGATTTTGATTTCTCCAAAACCAACCTTAAGCAAAATTTGACGCGCGCTTCCCCCTTTAGGCGTTCTCAGACAACCTGCGATACCATCTGATCTAATTTCAGCCATAGACTTACCATTACGTACCCTTCTAAAAGCAGTGAAATAGGAATATTCATCACGTGATTTAGCTGATTCGATAATATTTCTGTGCCGCTCATAGGTTTGCTCCAATAGATACAAAACTCGGTCCTCGTTCCACCACTCTGCTGAATCATTAGCCGTGTCATCAACGATATCAATCAACGTATTGCTTCGTTTTGGTAGACCGCCTAATTGTCTAATGCTCCAATTTATATCAGGGTTACTCAAAATGAAGTCTGCCAACTTTTGTGGCCTAACCTCACTCTGATAAAATGAAAGCTGAGGGCTGTTCACTACATTATTCGAAGTGGCTATTCTTTTACCGACAACAAAAAGTCGAACTCGACTCTGAGGAACAAATTTTGATGCATCAACAATGAAGGCATCAACAGCGTAGCCCAATTCATTTAAAGCCAATAATGCCTCTTTAAAGTCCTTGCCTCCATTCGATGTTAAAAAACCTTCTACGTTTTCCAACAGCACAATACGAGGTTTTCTATTCTCCATCTCTTTCAGGACTTTAACAAAGCCCCAATATGCTGATGAATTTTTGCCAGTTAAGCCCTCCCTGCGTCCCGCCAGGGATAAGTCAGTACAAGGAAAAGATGCGGTTGCCAGAGTAACTGTCGGAATTTCTTGGCTTAAAAGTTCATGAATATCTCCTAATTGAAAATGATTCTGTTTGTCCTTAAAATGGTTCAGGTAAATTTTTTGTTTAACTGGGTCAATATCATTGGCAAACATTATTTTCCAACCTGCTTGTTCCAACCCTAAGCGCATTAAACCAATTCCAGCAAAGAACTCTGCGAATGTATTTGAAAAACTGGATGGAGGGTGAACGCTCATAGAAAAATTTGTTTGCTACAAAAGTAATAAAAATATCAATTCTATACTTTTTGTTTTGCCTCTATTTTCAGAAAATTGTTGCCCACAAAAAAGGGCTGCTAACATCAAAGAAGTTAACAGCCCTTATGAAGAGAAAAATATTGCTCTATCCTACTACCGCCATATCCCGTACCTTCTTATACGGATACACCGCCAGCGCCTGCTCCAAACAATCCATTGCTTCATTCAAAGCAGTAGTGTTCAGTACGTAAGCAATCCGCACTTCGTCGATCCCCAAGCCAGGGGTTGCATAGAATGCCTCCCCTGGAGCCAGCATCACGGTAGCTCCATTGTATTCAAACTCCTCCAACATCCATTGGCAGAAGTGGTCAGCATTTTCTACCGGGAATTTGGCAAAACAATAAAAGGCTCCGCCCGGTTTGTAGGATACGACGCCCGACATATTGGTCAGTCTTTGGTACACCAAATCCCGTCGGCGGTGGTATTCTTCGCGGACATTGTCCATGTATTCGTCATCCAGCTCACAGAGGAATTCCGACAACCATTGTCCATACGCCGGTGGGCTCAGGCGCAGTTTGCCGTAATTGCTCACCGCCACCATCACATCCGGATTGCGGGTGATGATGGTACCAATCCGGGCACCACAGGCGCTGAATTTTTTGGAAATTGAATCCAGGACGATCACATTGTCTTCGAGTCCTTCCAAGCGCAATACTGAAAAAAACTCTTGGCCATCGTAGCAAAAATCGCGGTAGACCTCATCAACAATCAGGTATAAGTCGTATTGTTTGACCAATAAGGCCAGTTGTTCGAGCAATTGACGCGGGTAAAATGCTCCAGTAGGATTGCTAGGGTTGTTCAGGAAAATAGCGCGGGTACGGCTGTTGATGACCCGTTCAAAATCCTGAATCTGCGGCATTGCGAAACCCGTTTCAATCGTACTGGTCACAGGACGTACCACCACATCGGCAATCTGGGCAAAGCCATTGTAATTGGCATAAAAAGGCTCTGGAATGATGACCTCATCGCCTTTGTCAAAACAGGCAAAGAACAACAACTGGTTGCCTTCTGAAGCTCCTGTGGTCACCATGACCTCTTCTTTGGTGACGTGGACGTCAAACTTTTTCATTGCCGCTGCAAATGCCGCTCGGGTGCTTGCCCAACCTTCCGTTGGGCTATATTCCAGTACCTTGATATCCACCTCGCGCAAACGCGCCATGGCCGCTTCTGGAGTTGCGATATCCGGCTGGCCAATGTTGAGGTGATACACGTGCCGCCCTTTGGCCTTGGCACGTTCCGCAGAGCCTGCTAGCTTGCGGATGGGTGATAACGGGACATTATTGGCCCGCTGCGAAATATTCGGCATTGCTTATAAGTTTGCTAGCAATTGGTTTCGAGACGTTGAGGGCATGGGGAGTCGAGTGCTCAACGTCTCAACTCCTAAACGTCTCAACTCCCTTGATATTTGGGTTCTAAATTCTGGTTAGGGCGGAAAATTAGTGGATTTCTACCATTAGACAGGAATAATTCCAGATTAATTTACGATGGCAAAATTCGAAAATCGGAAATTTCGATGGGAGTGCCCCACATTCCTCCTGACATAAAATCGCTTACTTTATGGGCTTCCACTTCCACAACCAGTCCATCTTTCATGAGTTCAAAAGGCATATTGACCGGAAGCCAATCTCCCCCTTTGTCGTCTACAATGCCCCAAATCCCTCCTTCCAATTCGAGGTAGACCACCTTCCCTTTGATTTTTTTCTTTCGCATCTTTTTATGAATTAACTAGTTTTTCAATCGTATTGTGTAAACGCTGAATCATCTGTTGTTGTTCCCCCAGCATTTGACGCAAGGCTTTGACGTCTTCTTGCACGGGCAAATGATGATGTTGACGGGCAGGTAAAAAGGCACTGATTTGGGTGTGCACTTGCCATACTTCCTGAATGTCAGACAAATGTACGGTATGCGACTCGTAAAAGCTATTGTCGGCGTACAGCTTTAAGTGTTGCTGTTCTTTCAATTCATTGCGCACCCGATTGACCACCACGGCTGCTTTGGAAACCACCACGTAAACATGCTGGTTTTTGATGCCTTGTTCCCATTGGTTTGGCTCAATGAAACTACAGACAACTTTGTCCCCATCAAAAAAAGTGGGTTCCATGCTGTCGCCATTGATGTCAAAAGACCGCTGAGCTGCTTTGTTGTTCAAAGATGGCAGGGAATAAGAAGGCAGAGATTGAATAAAAGCAGGATTTCCAATTTCTTGCGCGTATTCGGGCTGGGCCGAACAAGGAATGTGCAAGATGCGTTCGTCATTTTGCTGGTCAGTAACTACGGTGAGGATGCGTATTTCTTTGTTTTCACCGGGTTTGAGAAATAACTCACCTTCTCCAGTGTACAAAAAAATAGGGTTCACCTGATACACTTCAACCGCCTTGCGCAACAAATCGATGGTTACATCTCGCCGCCCTTTCAATATTTCGCTCAAACTTTGTGGCAAATAGTCCAGTGCAAGTGCAAATTGCCGACTGGAACGCACTCGATTTTCTTGTTTAAGCTGATGATGACACTGAATAAAGCGCTGAGTAACAATACTATTCATTGAGGGCAGTTTAGCAGCTGATTGAGCAAAGCAGCTGACCTAAACAAATGTAATCAATTGGGCTTAGATTCGGGAGATTTTTGGGTTGAAAAGTTGAGGAGTTGAGAAGTTTAGGCTGCCGCAGCGATATTGACGCATGCCATGTCTAAATCACTGCGGCAGCCTAAACTCCTCAACTCCTCAACTTTTTTCTACTACCAAATGCGCCGTCGCCCCATTCGTCTGCTCCACCAAAACTTTACGTGTGCTACGCAATTGACCTAACAATTCAGGCGTAGCGTGCCGTACGTTGATCAATTCCAGACCAGTTACTGCCTCGGTTCCCAAGGTTTCTTGAATGCGCTCAGCCAGCTGAGCCACTTTTCCACCTTGATTGAACACACAGAGGTAAAGGGTCAGTGGTGTATTTTGGATAAAAGTCACCTGCATGCGCAAGTCTGAAATGGCTGCAAAAATTTCGCTAAAATGCTGCTCGGTCACAAAGGAGAAATCCTTATTGGTGATTTTCAGCAAGGCTTGGTTGACCTCTATGGCCAACAGCGGCGGGTAACTGGTCACTTCATTTTCGGAAATCAGGGTTCCACTGGTTTCGGGTTCCAAAAAAGACCGTACATGCAGCGGGATGTGCTTGCGTTTGAGCGGGCCGACCGTTTTCAGGTGGATGATTTTCGCCCCATAATAAGTCATCGCGATGGCCTCATCGTAGGACATTGCGCTCAACATTTTCGCTTCGGCAAAAAATCTGGGATCGGCACTAAATACACCAGTTGCATCTTTCCAGATGGTCATACTTTCAGCATTGGCGCAAAATGAAAAGATCGCCGCTGAATAATCCGAACCATCCCGGCCCAAGGTGGTGGTGAAATTTTCCAGGGTGGCACCAATAAAACCCTGGGTAACCACAAAACCTCCTTTGTCCAACAGCGGCTGGGCATTTTTCAAAAAACGTTCTTCCGTTTCTTGCCATTGTACCCAAGCTTCGCGGTACAATTCATTGGTTTGGACTACGTCCCGGGCATCCAGCCACTGGGAAGGTAGGCCAACCTTGTTGAGGTAAGCGCACAATATTTTAGTGGACAACAACTCCCCTACCGATACGATCTGGTCGTATATGTAATCGTAATTGTCGTGGGGTTCATCGTCCAATACCCATTCAATTTCCACAAAAGTATCGTTCACCAGGGCGTACACTTCATCGTCTGGCTCAAACAACTCCGCCATGACGCGGTAGTGTTGAAGCTTGAGGTCTTCCAGCAATTCCAGGGCTTTCCCGTTCTGTTGGGCATGAGCTTCGACAATCTTTTCCAGGGCGTTGGTGGTTTTCCCCATTGCCGACACAACGATCATGAGTGTCTCTTGTCGATATTTTTGCAGGATATCGGCTACGTTTCTGATCGCTTCGGCATCTTTTACGGATGCACCCCCAAACTTGAACACTTTGCTGCGTTGATTCATTGTATGTTTGTTGAGGAACGATTGTAAAATCACTGACTTATTGAATCATTCCTAATTCCTCGGGAGCATCCCCGAAATAAAGCTGCAAATATATGGATCGGATGAAAAAAACTTTCAGACTCTTTTTACTATTGAGCATCATTTTTGTCCTGGGTGCCTTTAGCGGACGTTTTTTTAGCGACAAAATCAGCAGTGAAGACGTG
>JAIYAV010000043.1 GCA_027488855.1 Saprospiraceae bacterium | reverse complement strand
CAAAAAGGGCATCTACAAAGGCAAAATAATCCGTTTCCCATTGGGTATTGGCCGCCAGAGGGCTTCCCGGGCCACCGCTGGAAATAAATATATCGAAGGCTTCCAGGTCGGGAATTTCATTGTTTGCCCGTACATTGAATACCTCAAAACTGCCTTCAATACCATCCTGCTCCAAAAAGCGGGCTGCTATTTGCCGAATACAACGCATGCCTTCGTTGGCCCAATTGTCGTACATGTCCAATATGGCAATCTTAATCGTTTCGTCCGTTTTCATCACAGTAAAAAATTTTAAACCCTACTTTTGATTAAAAAGCGTTAAAATTAGTCAATGTGGCCCGATTTACCAAAGTCCGTGTGCAGTTTCACCAATGATAAAGTCTACAACGGCCTTGAAATCCTTGGTTTCGTTGTATACTTTGAGTTGACGATCGGCACCAGTACCATTTTCCATCATTTTGATGATGTACTCTACTTCTTCACGGCTCCCCAATTGATCTACTACATCATCAACAAAATCAAGCAGCTCCAGGATCAATGCTTTGGTAGGAACTTCTTCCTGTTTTCCGAAATCAATCAACTTGCCATCGATGCCATAACGAGCCGCTCGCCATTTGTTTTCATTGATGAGGGGTTTGCCGTACATGCGGAAACTCAGGTTGCTGCTCATCAATTTGTACAATTTGACTACAACTGCTTGCATTACCGCGGCCAGGGCAATGGTTTCTTCGGCCCGCATTTGTACATCACAAATCCTGAATTCTACAGTTTCAAAGAATGGATGCAGGCGCATGTCCCACCAGATTTTTTTGCCATTGTCGATACAACCCGTTTTGATCAACAAATCCAGGTATTGCTCATATTCCATGGCACTGGTGAAGGATTCCGGCAATCCGGTACGGGGAAATTTGTCAAAAACCTTGGTGCGGAAGGATTTGTAACCCGTGTTACGGCCTTCCCAAAAAGGTGAATTGGTGGACAGGGCGAAAATATGGGGTAAAAAATACCGTGCCACGTTGATGATTTGTACCCCAACTTCCCGGCTGGGGATACCCACGTGTACGTGTAAGCCAAAAATAAGGTTGGAGCGCGCGGCTTCCTGCAATTCTTCTACAATTTGGTCATAACGAGGGTTGGGCGTAATCGGTTGATCCGCCCAGTGTGAAAAAGGGTGGGTGCCCGATGAGGCAATTTTTAAATCCACCTTATCGGCAATTTCCATGACGTACTTACGCAGATTGATCACATCTTCACGCGCTTCGTGGATGTTTTTGCAAATGACCGTTCCGACCTCCACCACTGCCTGGTGCATTTCGGCTTTCACTTGTTCCTGGAGTTTTACCTGCCCCTCGTCTACTATCCGCGACATGTGCGAACGCAACTCCCGGGTTACGGGGTCGATGGTTTGAAACTCTTCTTCTATGCCAAGGGTGAAACCAGAAAGATCCATATGTCAAAGGTTTTTAAGGGTTCCAAACATGAGTCATTCCGAATTTTTGGGAGAGCGAACCGCGAAAGCGGTTGAATTTAGAATAGCCCCGGTCGTCCGGGGTCATTTCGGTAGCAAAAGGTTCCGCAACCGCGGATGCGGTTAAACTTCTGCTCAGTTGAGTTCAACCACTGCCGTGGTTGCCGCCAATCTGACCTTACTATTTACCCCGGACGACCGGGGCTATTCTAAATTCAATCGCTCCGCGATTAGATTTTAGCCCGATTTTGGTTTTTCAAAAATCCGGGATAACTCATGCTTACTTCGTTTTTGTTGTCTTTTTCGCAGCAGGTTTTTTCGCCGCTAATCCCGTCAAGGCCGCCATGTTGTCATTCACACCAGCGCCGACAAAAGTCCCCCAGGTGAGGTTCGTTTGCCCAGGTTTGGCGGATTTGGCACGCTCGATGGCCATGTTTGCTGCGGCTTCTACGACCCAGTCGAAGTTTTCCTGACCCACCGAATTCACATCGGCATCGGGCGCGGGATTGCAGAAATCAATGGCGATAGGAATACCATCGCGCACTGCAAATTCAACGGTGTTGAAGTCGTAGCCCAAGGCCAGGTTCAAACGCATGACGTAATCGTGAATCGTTTCCAGCAGTTTTTTCGCGGCAGGCCCTTGCGCTTTGATTTGAGAATCGTAACGCAGGTGATGCGGATTGCGGGGCTCATAAGGCATGATGCGCACATCTTTTTGCCCAATGCAATAACAACGGAAGTAGTCGTCAAAGACAATTTCCTCTTGCAGCATCATCACCAATTGCTCGGTTTCAGCGTGTTTTTTCCACAAATCCTCGGCATCATCCACCCGGTATACACTTTTCCAACCACCACCCGCGTGCGGTTTCATGTAGGCAGGAAATTTGATGTAGTCGAAAATGGCATTCCAATCCAGGGGCATTTTGAGGTTGCGAAAAGACTCGCCGCTGGTATCCGTAGGCAATTCAAAGGAAGGAATCAGGGCTGTATTGGGCACAGGTACTCCAACTTGTAAAGCCAAACAGTTGTTGAAAAATTTCTCATCTGCGCTCCACCAAAAGGGATTGTTGACCACCGCTGTACCACAAATCGCCGCATTTTTCAGAAATGCCCGGTAAAAAGGGACATCCTGCGAAATACGATCAATGATCACCGCGTAGCCACTGTCGCCACCTTGGGTTACTTTGTCAATCGAAACGGGCTCGGCAATGATGTCCTTGCCTTCTTTTTGATTGACACGTTCGATGAATGCCCAGGGGAAAGTGTTCTCTTTTCCGAATAAAATACCGATCTTTTTCATATGTAAACGTTTTCTTGTTCGTGAATTGCATTAGATTTTAGACAAATAATCCGGAAACATTTCCCGCCAAATTGGCCAATCGTGGTTGGCAAAAGGGCGGATGTCTAGCCAATGGTTGATGCCTTTGCGCTGCAAAATTTGCGACATCCACTCGTTTTCTCCCTTACAAAAATCGTGTTCAGAAGTACCTAGTACGATTTTCATATGGTGAAAATGGTCATTCTGTGCATCGGGAATAAAATCGGGTGGATTGTTGAAAAAAACATTGTCGTCGTAATAGCCCCCAAGGTGTTGTTTGATGTCAAAAGCGCCGCCCATGCTGAACATGTAGGCCACTTTATCGGGGTGTTTGAAGGCAAAGTTCAGGGCATGGTACCCGCCAAAGCTACAACCTGCTACCCCAATTTTATCCACATTACACTCTTGGCGAATGGAAGGAACCAGCTCGTCATTCAACATCCGGTCGTAGCAGGTGTGGTTGTACAAGCGGGTGGAAGGATGTAAATGTTTGGCGTACCAACTATCGCGGTCGATGCTATCGATGCAGTAGATTTTGATTTTTCCCGACTCAATGAACCCACGAGCAGATTCGATGAGTTTAAAATCCTTGTTTTCGTAGTACCGCCCCATGGAGGTGGGAAAAAGCAGGATCGGATAGCCCCAGTTGCCAAAAGTCAACATTTCAATGTCTCTTCCCAAACTGTGTGACCAGAATTTGTGGTAAGTCTCTTGCAAGTTTGTTTGGTTTTAGTGGATTGAATTAGGGTAATATCGCAAAATAATTACTTTTGCCTGCGACTAAAATAACAATAATCTTAAAATGCACAAAAAAGAACTCGTTTTATCCTCCATTCATTTGGGACGTAAAGTCAACGTGACGCTTATTTTGCCGCCTCATTACGCGTTTAGCTTTCGGCATTATCCCGTTTTGTACCTCAACGATGGCCAGGATTTACCGAGTTTGCGCATGGAAGAAACCTTGCATACCTTATTTACCGAGCAGAATCTCCGCCCTTTTATCGTGGTGGGTATTCACGCCAATGAGCAACGCATTCAGGAGTATGGCACTGCTAATCAGGCAGATTACGCGGGTAGAGGCAGTAAGGCCAGGCACTTCACCCATTTCGTAATCGATGAGCTTAAGCCCTACATCGAGCGGCATTATCGTGCCAAGACTCAAGCTCAAGATAATTTTTATGCAGGATTTTCCCTGGGTGGCTTATCCGCCCTGGACATCGTGTGGCACCACGCCGATGTTTTTTCCAAAGTGGGCGTTTTTTCCGGTTCTTTTTGGTGGCGCTCCAAGGCATTGGATGCTGGCTATAACGAAGCAAGCGACCGCATCATGCACGCCCTCGTGCGCGAAACACCCGATAAACCCGCCGTCAAATTCTGGCTCCAAACGGGCACCGAAGATGAAGTATCCGACCGAAACAACAATGGCATCATCGATTCGATCGACGACACCCTTGGATTGATTGAAGAGTTGAAACTAAAAGGCTATCGCCTCAACGAAGATATTGTGTACCGCGAAGTGGAAGGTGGCCGCCATGATCAGACGACTTGGGGGAGAGTGATGGGGGAGTTTTTGGAGTGGGCTTTTAAGTGAAAAATGAAAAATGAAAAGTGAAAAATAGGCTACCGCAGCGACTTTGACACACAGCGTTGAACAAGTATCTGCGGTAGCCTATTGTTCACTTTTCATTTTTCATTTTTCATTTTTCATTTTTCATTTTTCATTTTTCATTTTTCATTTTTCATTTTTCATTTTTCATTTTTCAT
>JAIYAV010000223.1 GCA_027488855.1 Saprospiraceae bacterium | reverse complement strand
GTAACGCTGAATATCAGCGGCGGGACTGGAACCAGCGTCAACGTGTCCGACCCGGACACCTTATCCATAACGTCCAACACCCTGAATATTTCAGGCGGTGTTGGGGTGTCATTGGCTCCATACCTGGACAATACGGACAATCAGAACTTGAGTGTAGTCCGCACGGGCAATACCGCAAACCTAAGCATCAGCGGAGGTAGTGGTGTAGGGGTAAATGTCAGCGACCCGGATACCTTATCCCTTTCAGGTTCTACTTTGTCCATCAGTGGCGGCAATAGCGTGACCCTGCCTACCGGATCGGTTTCCTACGGCACCGTAACCGATGCGGCTACGATCACCTGGAACGTAGGAACCAACCCTACTGGAGTAGTCACCATGGGTGGAAACCGAGTGCTCGCCATCAGCGGGGCAGCCGCAGGCGGGGTGTACATCCTAAGAATGGTGCAAGATGGAACGGGCAGCCGCGCCATTACCTGGCCAGCTACATTTGTTTGGGAAAGCGGGGTGGTTGGCATCCTTAGCACAGGCCCCACAAAGGTGGACATACTAACTATATTTTTCGACGGCACGAATTACAGCGCCATCCTAAATAAAGATTTTAGATTATGAGGCTAATTCCTTTCTTGCTGCTAATGTGTGCGGCCTTAAGCGCCCAAAGCCCTTATTCGGGGTGGTTTTATGCTGCAAGGGGCAGTGCAAACGGGTTCATGCTGGATAAGGTGCAGCGAATCCCCGCCGCCGCCTTCTCCCTACGGAAACTGCGAGATGGTTACACAGGTTCTGCTATTCGGGTTCGACGTAGCTCCGACAATGCGGAGCAAGACATCGGTTTTGATGCGAATGGTAATTTGAATACAACTGGTTTAACCAGTTTTGTCGGATCAAATAGCGCATTTATTGTAACCTGGTATGACCAAAGCGGCAACGGGATCAATTTGACTCAAACAACCGCCGCCAATCAGCCACGTATCGTTAATGTTGGAACCGTGGATCAAATGGGGTCACGTCCAAGCCCACGGGGCGATGACAGCGACTTCCTAGAAGGGGCAGACTGTATGGGCGGAAACGCCAACGAGGTAGACATCTTTCTAGTTACGAACTTGTATTCCTTCACCAGCGGGAGTAGCGGTAATACCTTTTTAGGGCTTGGTGATTCACCGCGTTTTTTGCTGAACTTACCGTGGACTGATTCCAATATTTATTTTGACGTAGGCGGTTTTTCAGCACCAAACCGCGTCAGTATAAGCGGCCAAATGGCAATCAATACTTCCTATCAATTCAACCTAACCAACTCTGTGGCCATAAATGCCCAAAGAGTAAGGAAAAACGGGAGCCAGATAGGAAACGACGGGAGCGGCCACGCCGTAGCGTCTACTTATACGCGAATATCTAGGACAAGCCCAAACGGCATTCAGGGCTTTTACCCGGAAGTCATTTTTTTCAAAGGCGTTGTTTCCGACAATGAGCGGGAAATAATCGAGCGCAATCAAGGCGCTTATTACGGCATCACCATCAACTAAAATAAATCCGATGAAAAAGACATTCTTTTGTTTAATCCTGGCTTTGTGCTCAGTAGTGGCGTACAATCAAAGCTTGATTGACGCAGATTCAATCATCTTGATTAATAATCAGGATGGAACCTATGACGCACTAGCCGTTACCGTCTACCAGGGCCTTAGCGCCCAAACCATCAAAACAATCTACAAGGATCGTTTTGAAAAGTCAAAAGGGCAAAAGCTACAGAGTGCAAAAACCGCCCTCCAATACGAAGAAAAAGCCAAGCGCGACGAAGCCAAGTACACCGAAATCACCGGGGATACGATTGCAATTGACTCCATTGACCTAGATGGCGATTGGAGCATTAAAGGAGGCGAGGTAAGTCTAAAGTTCAAAATCAACAAAAACAAAAGCAACAACGCCAAGGTGGAACTTAAAATCGTTTCCGATGAAGAGCTGATCATTTCAATAGACAAGGTGGGCGAGGTGAGTTTTTACAAGAAGGACGAAAATACCTGGATTGGCAAAGCGGACACTTTGTACAGAATGACCATCGATAAAGCAAGGGCTAAAAACAACAAGATCAAATGAAGCTAGTTGAAGAGGTAGAAAAAGCATTGAATGCAGTAGGTCTTAGCGGCGTTTCGCTTTTCATTGGCTTTGTTGGCGCTGTAATTGCTCAAATCAAGAGCGAGCGGAAGCCCTTGTATTTGCACTTTGTACTTGCAGTTGCGGGGTGCTTAGCCGCTGCCTATGCGGCACCTGCGGTCAACCACTTTTTAGGGGTACACGACCCTAAAGCTCAAAACGGCGTAGTTTTCTTGGTTGGCCTATTGGGGCGGGACTTGCTCAGTTTTGCAGTGCGTACGATACAATTCTTTTCAAAGAATCAAGAACTTTTATTAGAACTCAAAAACCGATTCAAAACGCCTGGAAGGTAAGGGGGCGGCCCTTACCTCACTTTTCTTTCATTTAGGGTCTTTTTGATGTTTTTTATGTCTTCTCTCGTTTTTTCCTGCTCGACTTGCACCTCTTTTATGGTCGTGTTCAAGTGGTTGATCTTTTGGTTTATCTCCTTCATCAATTTTCCCATCTCGTGGAGGTTCTCCACCTCGTTGGCTAAAACATCCGCCGCGCTTTCGTAGTATTCGCTCCTTTTGTCTCCATACCTTTCAACGAGGTAGTCGACGATTTTATACAAGAACTCTTTGTTTTTCCCTCGCAGAGCCTTTGAAATATTGGCCTGGCTTCGATCCAGCTTTGCCGCCAAATCGATTTGCGTTATTTCTAACTTGTCCAATCGAGCCCTTACGCGCTCATGTGTGGGGGGCAATTCCTGCCTTTGTCTTTTAAGTGGTTTGGTGCTTTCCTCTTCCATTATTTATTTTTATTACCAAAATGGTAATAATAAGTAGTGAATTATTTTGCACTATTACTTATTATTACTAAAATTGTGACAAATATAGTCAAAAACAACCAAAAGATGAATATTCTTGATAAAAAAACGCTTTCGGATTTGCTAGGCGTATCGCCAGACTCCTTGCGTAAAGCATTGAAAAGGATGGACATAGACGAAATTACGGAGGCGAGCGTACCCGTAATTTTAAATTATTACTCCCGTCCGGCTGTAAATCGGGAACCAGGAACGGTTCAAGCTGCTCAAAAACTACTTGAGAGTAATATTAACATCTACGTAGACAATCGGAGCATGACGCCCGACCCGGTTCCAACTCCACCCGATCCAATCCCGGCCCCGCCTGATTCAGCCCCACAGGTAGTTGAAGCGCCTAAAATTGTGCTCCAAACCGAATCGCCCAAAAGCGTAGTGGCCTTTGCGGTAGACGACAGAGTAGTGCTTGCTCTGGCTTTTTCAGGGGCTTTGGCTATCGCTTTCAGCATTACGGCCCCGGTGTTTGCCGCCGTGGGGGTGAACATTTATTGGGCCTATGTTTTGTCGGTATTCATCGACTTATCAGCTTTCATTTTTATGTGCCGGGGTAAATACACCTACGGCGTGGTGATGGCTATTTTAACCGCAGTTCAAGCGGCTTTCACCGTAGGGGCTTTTGATTTTGTGGACAGCCAATCCATGGGGATTTGCAAGGGGATCACCGTTGCAATTTCAATCGGAATTGTAATCCACGGATATAGTGCAATCATCGCAAACAAATAGTCTATGATTCGAGAAATCTTGATTCAATTGGGATTCGTTTACGACCCGGGCCGCTTTGCTCTAAAGCCGTCCGTTACGCATGCACCGCCGATTGTGGTAACAAAACCTAGCGCCCCGTCAGGGATTAGACACACAAAAGTAGGCCATGTGCCATATAAGGAGAATTCCTCCGAAACAAACAAGGCAGGCGGGGTTGTGTCTTGGGATGTAATGACCACACAGCAAGCCGCCACCGGGCAAGCTTTGCCGCTTACCGCCGCTGAGCTGGACGCACTGGAAGTACAGCGCAAAAACACCAAACTAAGGCTCCCGGTGGAGCTGTGCCAAGAAGTGAAAATCAAGCTTTCAAAAGGCTTGTCGATAAAGCAAATCGAGAAAGATTTTAAGGGTGTCCGGGGGGCATCTGCTAGAACTATTGCGGCGATTAGTTCCGCTATTAATCAAACTAAAAAGGCTTAAATCTGCACTCTTTTGCACCCCTTTTGCATCGGTTTTAATGCAAAAAAGAGCAATGCAACTAACTAAAAAACAACGACATGAAAGAAAATTGCAAAGAATTGCAAGGGGTCGTCAGACAAGCCCCTATTTTGATCCTAGAAGAGAAGCCCCCACGCCGGGACGTGGGCGAATACATCCATTACTTCCCTGTAGAGCCCTACCGACCACCACAACCAAAAGTCCTCCCAAGCATCGGCAAAGGGTCGGTAAAGGTGGTGTTAGCCGGGGGGCAGCTACTAGGTGAAGCGACCATGGTGGGGCTAGAAATGATCTACAGCATTTTGACGCTCATTGTGGAGTTATTGCGTATGCTTAGGCGTCCTAGTGGCTACAAGCACACGATAAGCCCGCCAGCGCCAAAAGAATTGGCAAGGCGGCAAGAAATCCAAATTGAAGTAAACGTAAAAATCAATGGCCAATGAAAAACGTTTTGATTTTCATCGCCGGGGGGGTGACCATCTGGACTTGTTCGAGATGGGGTTTTCCTGGCTTAATGACCTTGTATTTTGTCGCCATTGCCGGGTACTACCTATGGCATCGCTTGAGTGGTCGGGTAAAAAAAGTGCGCACCCTTAAGCACTACGCCAAAACGGTCGAAAACATTTACATCTACTCCGATGATGCAGCCGACCCGGAAAAGAATAAATCCATCTACTTGCGCATGTGCAAGGCTCAAAAGCTAATGGACGAATCTGGAAACAAATTCTCCAAGGTGATTCCCATTTATTACCAGGATCACACCGCCCCCAACGAAACGCCCGAAGAGTACGCCGCCCGGGTCAAAGCCTTTGTTGAGCAGGATAGAATGAAGCACTTATCCAAGGTGTACAAGAACGAGGGCGAGGTTTTTTACTTGCGCCACATTGCCAAACAGGAGGGAATTTAAATTTTTTTGTTTCCAAATATTACTTCATACTACCAAAGAAGTTATATTTGGTGCTGTAACTCGCTTTAACACTCTACAAATGAAAGCAAATAACATTAGAAGGTCAAAGCCGGAACGGGATTTCACTGTGATTCCTAACGAGCCCTTACAGGACGAATTGTTGTCTTGGGGTGCCCGTGGGCTATTGTCTTTTCTGCTTTCAAAGCCTGTTACCTGGGAAGTGAACGTAAAAGACCTGGCTAAGCAGTCAAAGAAGAACGGACGCGACGCGACTCAAAACTTTTTGACTGAGCTGATTGAAGCCCGCTATGTCCTACGTGAACAGGTACGGCTCAAAGGGCGATTTTTGGGATACAATTACATCGTGTACGACCTGAAGCAACCGCAACCTGAAAAACCGGATACGGAAAATCAGGATACGGACTCACCGCAACCTGAAAAACCGGAAACGGAAAAACCGGAAACGGAAAAACCGTATCCGGAAAACCCGAAACAAGAAAGTACTATTAGAGAAAGTACTATTAGTACAGAAAGAACAGAAGAAGAAAATTTATCTGATTCTATCGAATCAGATGCGCCGCCGATCAAGATTGAAAAAATTGAAAAAATTGAAAAGCCTTTGGGCTCGCAAATGATTGACGTATGGGCGGAAAAATACGCCAAGGAAATTGGAGCGGAACCAAGGCCAAAGCGCCCAACGAAAGATTGGGTAGCCGTGGCCGAATTTTCAAAGGCGATTGAACCAAAGTTGAAGCCGGGCGAAACTGTTTTGCAGAAATGGGAAAGCTTTTTGGATAAAGCTTGGGGGCTCGATGACAATTGGGTAACAACACATTTCGAGCCCGCCGCACTTTGGAGCATGTACGATCAAATCAACGCGGCGCTTTTTGCGAAACGCAAAGGTGGAAGCCCGGCTGCAATCCAAAGAAGCGGCGATGGCCCCACTAAAGCGTCAGGTATTCGTAAACCCTTCAAACAAAGCTAATATGAAAAAACAAATAATTGTCGAAAAAGAAAATACAAACATTTTGCTTCAAGAAATGAAAGATAAGGAGCAAAAGTATTTACTTCGCCATAGCAGAAAAGAAGACGGATCACCAAAGCCAATGAGCGAAGAAGAAAAAGCTTATTGGGCAAAGGTAAAGGCGGCACAGGCCAAAACCCCTTATCAAATCCTCGTTGAACAAATGTTATCTAACCAGGGGCCAAAGATTCCTATTTCTCCCTGGATGACTTACGAAGATGCAAAAACCATGCTTTGGGATTGCATGCAGCTACACGCCAAGCGTAAGGGCTTTAAGTGGAAATTTTACCCAACACTAAAGGAACTGTTTCACATGATGGCCGCATACTTTGCGGGGCTTCAAGTAGAGGACGTCGACCTGCATAAAGGATGGTTTATCTACGGCCCTAGTGGATGTGGAAAATCTGAACTGATGGCGTCCGTCTTAATCATGGTTTATCGCTGTGAAAAGGATTTTAGAATTTTCAAAAAGGCCAATGCAGAGCGTGTAGTAAAAAAGGAAAACAAGAAGGAAATACCGGGCTACTACAAGGGCAATTGGTACTTCGACGACCTTGGCAATGCCAAGTTGATGTTTAAGGATTTCGACGAACTTGTAAACCCATTCCAAGATATTTTTACTGAGCGTAGCCGGAACATGCAGCTTGACTACATGGTGACCCACGTAAGCAGTAACATAAAGCCGGAAAAATTCGCCCCTTTGTATAACAAGGAAGGTGAAGAAATCAAACCGGGCGTATTTGATTCCCGGGTGATTTCTCGATGGAATGAGACGTTCAATTTTTTTGAACTAGACGGCCCGGATTATCGGTAATACTTGAATTTGTGAACCAGCCTATAAACAAAGAACACTATGGGAATTCTAAAAGAGTTGGAGAAAACTCTACAAAGTTTGATCGATGCACAAAAGGAACTTGAACAGATCAAGAAGGAACAACAAGCCCAAAGCCGGGAATTGTTTGAATTGAAACGCCAATTGGCGGAAGTGTCCGTATTGCCAAAATGGATACCCACTAGCAAAGCCTGCGAAATTTTGGGTATCAAAAAGTCCGATACGCTAAAGGGCTACGCTAAAAGGGGGCTTGTAGAAATGCGGCTTGGGCATGACCACCGAAACTATTTTTTGAGGGATCAAGTCATGGAATTGCCAGAAAAGCTTTTTGAACTTCAAAATCAAAAACAATGAATAACGAGGAATTTTTCCAGCAATTCAAGGCGATGTTCAACGACCCATTTCAGCGACTGGAACTTGTCGATTATTTCGATAAGTTGGTGCAGGAATGCACTGCAAATCCTAAGCCTATGCGGGTGGCGTTTATTGGTACGTACGATGATTTTATGGAGGCTATGGGCCATGGGGGCGATCTGGTTGATGGCGTTTGTGAAGTCACCATCAATTCACTTACAATTATTCATTGCTTGAGCGGTGAAGATGTTTATGGAAAATCGTTTGATGCTTTCGTGTTGTACAGTCGCAATCACTCACAATCATTATTTGAAGCTTCTTTTTACTTGTCCGGGCATAATGTGCCCAAATTGACGAAGGATGATTTTTTAAAAATGAAAGCTGAGTATAAAGTAGGGGACGGGAAAGATCACATATCTTTTAAAATCGCAAGCCATGCCTAAACGAATCGCAGTAATTGCTACCAAAGCCAAATTTAAGGAGATACGGAGGTTTTTCCGCAAATCCCTTCCTTTCCCCGTGGATAAATCAATGGATGATTATTTGGCGGTGATGGACTTGTATTTGTACCGGATCGACAACCCAAAAAGCAATTTCATTGATGCTTACCAATGGAGTGGTTATGTAGATTCGATTGATTGGGAAGTGGACAGCGGTAGAGATTGGGAGGATACTCAGAATTTGCTTAGGTGTATGCAATTGATGGAGGTAAAAGAGGTGCCTATTTGGAACGCTGTTAAGATTGTGAAAGAAATCGAGGAAATGGCGTTGCCGTTTTAAAACTTACAGACATGACAATACCGCTAACGTATGGGCTAAAAAATAGCTCAATGCTTCATGTTTCTAAAGTTGAAAATGGGCTGATGTGTGGGTGTGTTTGCGCGGGGTGTGGGGGCTCATTGGTAGCCAGAAACAATGTGAAGAACAAAAAGATTTGGCATTTTGCGCACTTGACCAAAGAGTGTGCAAATGCCCAAGAATCGGCTTTGCATCGAATCGCAAAGGAAGTTATTGCCAAAATGAAGGTAATAAAGTTACCTGAATACAAAGGGTTGGTGGTTGGTGATTTTGTAACGGATGGTTGGATTGCTGAGGTAGAGTACAACAAACTTCAAGGCATAAGGCCCGATATTGCATTTACAAAAGGGCTTCGGATGCTATTTGTAGAAATTGCAGTAACGAACCCAGTTTCTGCCGACAAAAGGGAATATATTGAACGACTAAGACAAGCCACATTAGAATTTGATCTAAAGCCGTTTTTTGAAAGAAACCAAGATTTTTCTATTAATCAAGTACGGGATTTCCTTGAAAAATGTGAATCAAAATGGATATTCAATGAAAAATTGGAAGAAAAATACAAAGCTAGTCTTGTTAAGACGGCACCCGTTCCCGTATTTGTCCCCGCCCCGAATGATGATCACGATGGATTTTACACAATGTATGCAGTCAAGAGGTTCTATAAAAGAGAAGACAGAATAACTTCAATAAGATTTGTTCAGGATTGCCCTATACACGGAAGCTATATTTTTCAAAAGTGCAAAAAATGCCAGTATTACAGGGAGCTTCCGGAATTATTAGGAGGAGATTTGTTTCCACGTATAAATGATGAATCGAGCCTTGAAATAATGTTTTTGTGCAATGCTTGACTACTTAATACTGCCAATTTAGTAATAATAAGTTTTAAATGAAACTTTTATAAAAAAATATTTGCTTTTGTTGTGGCTTTGGTTGTATAATTGCGATGCGAACTTTTTAAAATAACCGTTACATCACATGATCATCAAACAATCCAAAGTCGGGATAAAAAGCCGGGCCGCCGGGAGTGAAAGTCTCCAACCTTTCCCTTTGCGTGAGCAACGGTTTAAAGAGTTCGCAACATGGACGGCCCTTATTTTCCATCATCAAATTTCCTACCATGCGAACTCAGGAAGTTTATGTCGAATCGCCCACGCTCACCGGGCAAGAATTCAAATTGAGTGAACAGGAATTTCAAGAACTGTTCTCAAACCTCAAAAGAGCCTTTGAAAGCGTGTGCTTTGCTCAATCCGAGCTAGCCAAAGTATTGCGCGAACAAGAAAAACAAGCTGTGGAGCTTGAGCAACTTAAATCCCTAATATTGGGGGGATACTTACCACCGCTATGTGTTACAAGTTGTTTTGGGATTTTGAGTAAAACAACTTAACTTTGTAGCCTGTTGAGTTAATGGGATTACAATTGTTATGACAAAGCTTAGGGGCTGGATACGGGAAGGTGTCCAGCCCTTTTTTTGTATTTTGAAAATATGAATTATATTTGCATTCAACCAAAAATGCAACAATGAAGAAATTATCAGAAGTAAAAAGAGGTCAGTTTATACTTTCGTCAGGTAGCCTTTCTTTGGTAGAAAAGCAGCTAAAGCCCGATGAAACGCCATTGATAGTGGTTCAGGGGTGGTTTGATGATAAAGGCGGTGTTTTGGCGGCTACAGATCAGCGGGTTATTTTTGCAGGAAAACTGCTATTTACAAGCATTATTAAAGATGTTCCTTACAGTAAGCTCAGTAGCGTATTGTATGAGTCTGGTTTGGTTCACTCAAAAGTTAAGCTTGAGTTTTCAGGGGGCAAAATGGAAGTCAAGCAAATCGAGAAAAAGTACGGCAAAGAGCTTGTAGATATTGTAAAAGCCCAACTCGATAAAAAAGAGGAAACCCCGTCCACGTCAGTAGGAAACAGCGCTTCTATGGTTGCCGACGGCTTGTACGAAAAGCTCAACAAGCTGGCGGAACTGAAGGAGAGAGGAATTTTGACGGACGAAGAGTTTGTAGCCGAAAAGAAAAAGCTACTTGAGGGGAATTGAAAAATATAGTATATTTGCAAAAGAGTGAATAGTTGCCGAATGGTGCAGGCAAAAACGGGCTGATCTCCGTGTGCTGACCGCAAATCCTTAAAAGTCGCTGATAGGTTCGATTCCTATCCTCACTCCTTGAAAAAATCCGACTTGGCCAACGCTAGGGCGGATTTTTCTTTTTCCAGCTTATTGTATTTCAACAAAGTTTGGATCTTTTTTATCCCTGTTACCGCCATTATATCGGCATGGCTCACACCACTAAGCAGGGCATTGGTGATGAAAGTACGCCGGGCCGTGTGGGTGTTCACAAACTGCCATTTCGGGCCGCTCACCTCTACGTTTTTGCCTTTTTGGTTCTTGACCAAAGTAACAGGCGCAACGATCCCCGCCCGTTCCACCAAGTCTTTGATGTAGTTGCTAATGTCCCATCTCCTTGCGGTGGTCACGGGAGAATCATTTAGGCGCTCAAAAACGAGCCTTACAGTAGGATGCACCGGAATGATTACTTTAATTTCTTTGCCGCTCTTTTTGGTGTTGTACTCTATGAAGTCAACCCCGCCCCGGTGGATAAAGTGTTGTTCCTGGACTTGGCTATAATCGCTAACTCTTAGCCCTGTGTAGCAGCCCAACAAAAAACGATCCCTGGCGACGCTTTCTGCCTCTGAATTGACCGTTACGTTCTCTATTTGCTTGAGTTCGTCCATGGTCAAGTAAACGTTGTCTACTTCCGTTGTTCCAATGCTGTATTCTATCAATTCGGGGGTGTACCCCTTTGTCCTGGCAGATACAAGGCAGGTCTTTAGGTTGGATAAATATTTACTGGCGGTGTTGCGGTTGAGCCCTTGTTTTTCTTGGATGAAGATAGCGAAATCCGCCGCAAAGTCCTCGGTGATGTGTAACCAGGTTAAAGGCTCGTTTTCCTTTTCGTACTTTTTCAGTTGCTTCAATGTAGAGTCATAGCTGCTTATTGTGCTTTGGCTGTACTTGGGGTCAAGTTCGCGTTGTTGCATCCACTGTGCAAAAAACTCTACCGGGCCTATTCTTTTGCTCGCCACGGCTATTTTGTCTTTCTTGTGGGTTATCTTGTTTAGCTTCTTCTTTATCGCCTCTGCGGTGATGGGCTGCCCCGTGTACAGGCACTGGTAGTAATGCTCCAAAACAGTAGCGGCCATTTTATCCAAAATTGGATTGGTGTACATGGCCACGCTGTTTTTGGGCTTTACTCGTTGGGTGGTGCTGTCCCAATGTGCGGGCGAAATCGTAAAAGGGGTGTTATACAAAAGCCTGTTTCCGGGCCACCGAAATACAAGGTAGATTCGAGCGTCTTTGACTTTATTACTTTGCAGGTTGAACCGTACCTTTTTCATTGTCGAATTTTGAGTCGTTTTTGCATGCCCTAAACGTGTGGCAAACGGATAGGCAAGAACGCGTTTTTATCCTGCTAAAATAGAGAAACTGGGGCATGAATACCGCAAAAGGTAGTCAAAAAGTTTTACATTTTTATTCAAGCTCAGAAAGTGTAAAAAGATTCAAATTATTAAATATCAATTAATTGTGATAACAGAAGTTATAAAAAGTCGTTTTTTGAGTCTGTTTATAATCACATTAACTATTACTAAATATTACTATTATGGTGCAAAATGGTTGTATTTTTGAAAGACTTTTTTTAGATTTGTCCTATCAATAATCAATTAATCAGGAAAAAAATGAACAAACAACGTAGAGGTGAACTGACAAAAGCCGCCGAATTATTACAACAGGCTCTAAGTATCATTGCGGACTGCAAAGGGGAAGAAGAGGAATGTTTTGAAAACTTGCCCGAAGGTTTACAGGGCTCCGAAAAGGGTCAAGCAATGGAAGAGCACATATCCAATATGGATTGTGCTATCTCTGAAATCGAATCCTCAATTGAAGCGATAGAGCTTTGCCTTGAGCAATAATGCTTAGCCCATGGTTGCTGTACTCTTTGCTAGAAAAGACAGCGTATACAAAACGATCCCTGGAACGGATGTTTACGACATTGACCGGGACGCAAGGAATTACAGCAGTAATTTTCCGGTTGTAGCGCATCCGCCTTGCCGGGCTTGGGGTAAGTTGAAATACTTCGTCCGACCCCGCCCAGATGAAAAGGCTTTGGCGTTTTTCGCAATCGATCAGGTAAGGCGCAATGGGGGGATACTTGAGCACCCCGCCTACTCTTCTTTGTGGCAAGCGGCGGGCCTGCCTAGACCAGGGGCCGGAAAAGATGAATGGGGGGGTACTCCATCGACATAGACCAAGTCTGGTTTGGACACAAAGCCCGTAAAAGAACTTGGCTTTACATTTGCGGAATTGATACAAAGGAAGTCTGTTACGATCTATCTTTTGATTTGCCGACTCATGTGGTGTCAAAGTCAAAAAGAAAAAAGGGGGCAAGCCTTCCTGAAATAACCAAGGCCGAAAGAGAACACACGCCAATAAAGTTGGCTAAATGGATGGTAGAACTTGCTGAAAAAAGTACTTTGTGTGCGATTGTTAAACAAAAAAAAATAAGCAAATGAACTGGCAGGATAAAATAAAACTTCGCTATTCTAAGGAGGATGCTAATATTTTGATTGGAAAAATTGAAGAAATTATTGCAGGGCTTCCTGATCCAAATACTTGCAAAAAACCTTTTATTGATTTTCCAATTGATTGGAGTACTGATCTTTACAAGTACAAGTATCATCCCGAAGGCACTCCAATCGACGCTAAGCTTTATGTGATAACTTTTTATAAAGTTTCTTTAATTCCAAGTGGGTTTGCTTGGGATTTTACTTTGAGTTTACCGTAAAAACAAAGCAATGATCAACAACGAAATAATCACCCGTTTTTCTTACAACTGGAATAAAAAGCTATACTGCAATTTCTTTACAACTATCCGGCTCCATAATCCGAAAAAGTACTGGATTGGGTCTATTCACCGTATTTTCTTGAAAGCGGAGGATTTGGGAACCGCTAAGATTGTACAAGTAAAAACTATCCGCCTGGAAGAAATCGACAGCTTCACCGCTTCGCTGGATACCGGGTACAATGCAGCCTCAACCCGGGCGCTATTCCGCAAAATGTACAGCCTTGAACCAACAGAAAATCCCATGGTGGATGTTTCGTTGATGTCTTGGGTAAATCGCACAGTGGCGAAGAAAAAAGACAAAGCCGATGCTTTAAATAAGCAATTGGCGGTGATGGCGTTTGAAGCGCTTTAGCAGCCTGTACAAACACGCCTGTTTTAATTTTCCATAGTTAACAATTGATTTTTGTTGCAACCGCCCGGGCTAAAATCCGGGCGGTATTTTTTTTTAAAAAATTATTACCAATTATTACCATTTTAGTAATAATTGATTACTTTTGTTCATCACTAAAAAGAAATGCAAAATGAGCAATCAAGCAACTTTATTTAAACTGAAATCGGGGCAATTGCTAAACCCCGTCTTTCCAGTTCGTGGGCTGTACTCACATTCGACGTTTGAGCCTAATCCCGACCCGAACGAAAAACCATTGGAAATAATCCACTACGAAAGCACGACTAAAGAGTTGGGCGACGAATGCGTAATTCAAGTATTAGGGCCGATTCGTGCGTTCGAGAAAAGCCCTTTTTTGGCGCATTCAATGCAGGTTGGTTCTTATCGAATTTTTGAATCTCATTTTATCAAAGGAAAGCTCGCCCATCCGGGTTATTTAGAGGGGGGCGCTCATCTTACGCACTTAAACACCATTTGTGTACGGCTAGTTGCCTTTGGTTCAGATGTGAACCAAGGCCAAAGTATACGGCTTGATTCTGTGCTTGAAGGTTATGATTCATTCCCGAGTTCTCAGCTCGCGGTGAATTACATGTGAAAAACAACCATAAAACAACCATAAAAACAACCAAAAATGGAAAATTTGTTACCGACCCTTGATTTGGAAGTGCTACAACAACGCACAAACGAAGCTGCGATGAAAGGCGCTTTGCAAGCTATTGATGATTATTACACGGGGTATAACTCCCCATTCAAAAGGGCAATATCCGAAAGATTGGAAGCAACAACGATTTCCGGGACAATTGATTTGCCGGACATTATCACCTTGATCAATGAAAAGCTAGGTAAAGAGCTGGATCAAATCGCTAGCACAGCCGTTAGCAAAACCTTTATTCCTCAGCTTTCAAGAATCCTTTTGCGCCAACCTAAAGAGGTTAAGTTTTCCGACATTTTAAAAGAGTTCATTAGCGCCTATGAGCTTTCAGCGGATGATGGCGAATATGCAAGCGTAGAGATAAAGAAAAGCGACTTTGGCGACCACTTAAATGCAAAGATTTCGGGCGGCGACCATGAGCACACGATCGCTTTGCACGTTAATTGGGATAACAGGCACGATGCAACCCCTAAGCGTCAGTTATTGAGTCTTCCGAACAGGTATTCTTCGGTTTTTGACCGTGGGGAAAAAATGAAATTGATTTTACCCGAAGAGCGTGCAGAGCTTGAACTACCATTTAGCCGATCTGTACTGGATGACAAGTTTTGTCGCTACATCGCATCACTCGTAATCGGTCGATCTGTGATTGAAATGGACTGCGAAGATTTTGACGAAAGCATGTTTAACCAAGACGACGAATACTAAAAGCCCACTAAAATGACTGCTAAACAAATTGAATTAGCGCAAAAGCTTTTAGCACTTGCGTATAAAGGCAAGTGCGGCGAAAAAACCAACGCGCAAGCCCTTTTAAACAAATACTTGGAGAAACACGGACTTACCCTCGCCGATATAGATTCTGAGAAGATAAACGAATACTATATAGACTTAGGCAAGGATAATGAAAAAAGAAAGTTTTTTTGTCAGATCGTATCATCTGTCGGCGGCGATGAAATAGACATGTTCGCTATAAGTGAGCTTGGGATTCGGGCACTGAATTTAAAACGGTTTCGGGCTGATATACAGCGACCAAAATTAAGGATTAAAAGCATTGTAATGCAATACAATTGCACGACTGCGGAAAGGGCTGAAATCCTTTCAAGTTTTGAATTCTACTGGGATGAATACCAGCGGCAAAAGAAGATTTTTTACAGTGCTTTTATTCATAAGCAAAGGCTATACATGAACCCGTACCGAATGAAGGATGTGGAAGAAAAAGAGCAAAGGAAGCTTACCAGAGAAGACCAAGAAACCCTTAGAATGGCTGAGGGAATCGAAAGGAAGACAAAGCAATTGAGACTAAGTTAAATCCATTAAAACCTTTGAATAATGGCAGTATTGAGATTTAGGGCTTGGCATAAGAAAGCCAAAAAATTTTATGAATGTGTTGGCTTTGATGGTTCGCAGGATTCCAATGGTGTTTGCTTCATAAAAAACACAGTGAAAAAAAAGGGCGCTCCATCGGTGCTTGGTGACAACGCCGAAGACTACGAAATCACCCAATCAACGGGCCTAAAAGATTCTTTTGGCGTCGAAATATTTGAGGGGGACTATGTTTTGTCTTTCGAAGATAGTGAAATAGAAAAGGTTGTTACTTGGGATTCCAAACGGGCATCTTGGAGTTTAACATGTAGTGATGGACTTATTCCACTTTTTCACTACGAAAGTCCCCTTTACAAGGTCGGTGGCAATATTTACCAAAATCCAGAAATCGCACAGCAATGAGCAAACCACTAAAACTACCAAAGAACGGCATGATAAAGCCTAAAGAGGTGAAACAAAAAAAAGGGTTGCCCGTCGACCCTAATTTTGTAACTGCGGATGACATAGCTGCATGGTGTCCTAAAAGCTCATGGTAATGGAAAAAGAACAAGCAAAAGAGCTGATTGGGAAAAAGTTTTTGATGACTTTATCGAACTTTCCGGAGGCTACGATTTTTGAGGCAGAAATAAAGCAGATTTCGCCATCTGGCGAGTTTGCCGAAATTCAAATTGAAGGAGACAGGCCATATTGGCGGCGACTTTCAGAAAAGATTTATTTTTTGGAAGAGTTGCCGGAAAAGCCGCCACGGGTCAGAATGCAGCCTAGTTTCGACTCACCGCCACCGCCACCGCCGCCGCGATCGCTTGATTCTTCATACACCAAACCAACAGAAAGAAATAGTTTTCTTAGTTTTTTTAAATTCCGCTAAAAATCAAAACAATGCTTAAAAAGTATTTCCTACGCAAGACTTTGAGAAAGTCCTTGGTGAAATTGTCAGGAGCTAAAAACCCTCATGTTACCAATTTCATAGAAACCTATAATAAAACCATAGACTTGCTCATTGACTTGTCAATGACTGAGGATGAAATACAAAGAAGGGTTGGATTAAATACAGCTTTGATTGCTGATCTAGACAATCTAAAGCTTGGAAAAGCCCAAAAGCAAATAGAGCTTGTTGAGCTAGAAAAACAAGTGATTGAGCAGCGGGAACTACTCAAACAGCTTAAGGAACAAGAAAACCAACACTTCAATGGCTGATAAAATCACAATTCAACAACCTGTTAATCTAGAATTGTTCGCCTCAATCATCAAGGTTCTTGCTGATCATTCTAAGGAGCACAAAAAAGACGTGCAATTTATCCCACAAGGAAAGGAGGTGGTAATTTTAGTTGACAGCAAGCCCAAAACGGCAAATGCAGCTACCGTTTTTCCGCCTGACGATGAAGACTAATTTTTTTGCTCTCAATTATTACCAAACAATACCAAATTGGTTATATTTGCAAATATTGTTTGTTTTGAGAGCTTTTTTAGTTGGTTTCTTGGGGGCAAAGGAGCCCCTAATCTAGCAAGATAGATTAGCGGTTAAATCGTAGGGCTTGTTTAAAGCCTTAAGTCGGGGGTTCAAATCCCTCTCTTGCAGCATAAATACCACGAAGCCGGGGCGAAAACTTGCAAAAGTACAGCCCCGGCGCTATAGTGCTTTTTTTGCATCTTTTTGGTTGTTCCAAGGGGGCTTTCCCCTTGGTTTTTTAATTCGGAGTTTTCTTTTAGTACTGTTATATCACCGGGGGCGGGCAATAGGCAAGCGCCCGCCTTCATTTCAAAAAAATCGCCATGGTAATACGTCACTTTGTTATAGATGAAACCAAAGATTCTACATTGTCTGCAATGTATGTGGATGGTGAGTTTTGTGGGTTTATCCTGGAAGATGGCCCCGAAAAAATAAAGATACCCGGTAGAACGCGGGTAGATTCGGGAGGGCCGTACATCCTTAAGCCAATTCAAACGGGTGAGTTTTACAAGAAGTACAAAGCCAAGTATTCGCACCGATTCGCGGTTCTTGTTTTAGGCTTCCCAAGGCATAGTGCGATCATGTACCATTTGCTAAACGAGGTAACTCAAACTAGGGGTTGTTTTGGCCCCGGACTTAATGCAGGTCGGTACTTGACCAAGGCTTTGTATTACGTGCGAAATTCAGAGGCCGCGTATCTTAGGTTTTATGCAAAGCTTGATAAGATTTTCGACCCGATTAAGGTTGTGTTTACGGAAGATGTGGAATTGTATATTCACAGGGAAACACCATGGGAGATGTTCAATGGAGTAAAGAATGTTGATTCTTTTTAGAAGGGGAATACTTATTTGGGAATTTAAATTCAATGGCAAGGCGCTGGCGTACAATCCAGCGCCTTTTTAAATCAATAACGATGGCAGAAATCAATGGTTACTTTGAGGCCAAAGCGCCTGAACAAAGCCAAGTATTCGAGGGCAACGCAAAGCCAGCTATTCAGCGTCAAAAAGGGAGTATTGTTTACAAACTCTCGGATGAGTATGTTCCGGGGGACGAAAAGAAGATAAAAGCGTTTTTCAAAAAAATACGGGACGATTTAAAGGTGCTTGAAAAAGCGATGTTAGAGAATGGTTGAGTAAAGGTGTTGAGGGCTGAACACAGGAAAGTGTTCAGCCCTTTTTTGTTATTTTATCCTTATTTTGTTGTATAGAGAAAGCAGCGAAACCTTTATTTCGTTTTTTTCGGACTCTGTTAACATCCTTCGCCCACGATCATCCATGACCAAATTGTAAAGCTTTGTGCCTACTAATTTAGTACCGTGTATCCTCACGTCACCAAGCACTTTTTTAAGTTGAGACATAGTGAGCGTTTGGTATCCAAGTCTTAGTTCATTTCGTAACTCTGTAATCTCAGTAAGGAATGTTGTCTTTTCTTCAGTGGTCATCCTATCTTTTCCTCTTGAGACATCAGCTCCTTTGTTTTCTAGCCCCCTAAACTTTGACTTCGCTATTTCAGGCATGTTAAGGATTTGCTTGATCTTCTGGTAGTCTTGATCGTTGTCTGAGAGCTTTTCAGAAGTGTCAAAGTTCGGGTCAAAATACTTCCCAGGAATTTGTTTCCTGGTTTTCCACACCCTAACAGTTACTTCGTCTACTCCAAATTTTTCCGCTATTTGTGCGGCTAAATCGGCGTCGTATGGTCGTGGTTTTTCAGCCATTTTCTTTTTGTTTTAGGGGGAATGTTTCTGGCGAAACAACCCCGCATTGGGTACATGTTAAAATTCCGTTTTCGTCCGGTCTTTGTATGTCGTGAACACAAAGCCCGGTTTCTTTTCGCAGTAAATACCTGAAATAATCGGGCGAATCTGACTTTTCTTGGTATGCCTGCAATTCGTCGTTTGTGAGGCGGATCATTACAGGGTGTATTTTTCCCTTCTTTTTGGCCCCCGAACCTTTCCGGGGGCCTCCATGTGTGTTAGTAGATTGATTCTTCATCGACTCTATAGCCTTCAGGTAATTCTTTTACTAATTTGATTCCGGCGTGTAAAGAAGCTTCGTTTTTACATTGCTTTTCGGTTCCTAATAGCACCCTTTGCAATAGCGACAATTTTTTTTCATTGTCATTGACGATATAGCAATTCAATTCGAATGCATTGTCGTTTGTTGCATTTTCAAACTTGACAATGTGGTGGATTAATTTTTTCATGTTATTTGTATTGGGTTTTTAAAAAGTTAGCATAAGTACTTTCAGCTTCATTGAAATCTGTAGGCAATGAAAGTTTCTCGGGGTTTCTCCACTTTAAAGTTTCGAAATTTGAGTTTACGTGCCCATTAGTGTAAAATCTTCCGATTCTAACCGAGCCCGTCTTGGCTTTTTCAAAGAAAAAGTTCCAACCTGATCCTCTGAAAAAGGTAGTGATTGTTCCGTTTTTTACTTTTTGTTCAAAATCTCGCATTGGTTGTTTTTTTAACTGCCTTGTCATATTGACCTCACAAAGATAAAAACCATTCTTGAAACTTGCAACAAAATTCAAAAGAAAAAGAAAAAAATATTACCGTAAATTGCCAAAACGGTTATATTTGTGAATAATTACCAAAAAAACCTTACCGAGATGAGTGGACACGTGCCCGCAGGTTACGCGGAAATCTTAGACACCTTTAGCGATGCCTTGGACATTGCAGAGGCCATTGGAGAAAGTCAAAAGGATGGGTTTCAATTCTACGACTTTGCAACGCTTTTGACGGTTTATCCAAAGGCTCAAGAAATCTATGCGGATCGAATTCGGTTTAAAACTGAATTTCTTGACCTTGATGCTGATGAAACCAAAGCGATTTACGTCGATTTGGCAAAAGCCCGTGGGTCAAATCCAGTGTGGATCGAGGCCAAAGCATTGCAAGCCTTGGATGTCGTTGCTGATGCATACGAGCTTTACGAGAAAGGGCAACTGCTTTTCTTGAAGGCTCGCGCCTTAGTGACTGGAAAAGCCGCTTAAGAAAAGATGTGTTTATGGTATTGGGGCGGCTTTCGGGTCGCCCTTTCTAAAAATCGTAAACAATGCCAACCTTAATAAGACCCAAAAGAAAGGAACAACACCGAAAGCCAACGGGCGACCAAAAGTTTTATCATTCGCTTATTTGGAAAAAAGCCCGTGAAATCAAGCTAAGGGGCTGTTGTGTGTGTGAGGTTCACAAGGCCAAAGGCGAGTACATTGATTGCACGTATAACAGCCCCATAGATCACATTATAGGTGTTATTCCGTGGGGCGGCGCTAAAACTGATCAGCGCAACCTGATGACTTTATGCAGTAGCTGCCACGACCGCAAAAGCGCACTTGAATTACACAGGGGGCTTTTGTGTGAATCGACAAGGAACGAACAAGGCGAATTGATACCCGCTGAGGGCGGGCGAGAATTCGTTATTTCAACCATACTCAATACTGAAAATTTATGAGCGATTCTAAGGGCTTAAAAACTTACTATGAGGAAAGGATTTATGTGGAGGGCTTCGATATGCCAACTTTTGAAGAGCTAAACGATGATCAAAAGACAAATTTGAGCCTTTCGTATGGGTTTGCAGTTTGGGAAGTTGACCAAAAACTTAGTGAAGCATCACAAACGCTTGCCAACGAATTTGCCGATAAAATGAGCGGTTGGTTAGATGATGATTGGGTGTTTTGGGTTTTTGTTTTTTTGGTAACAATCGGCTTTATCCTGCTTGGGATGACAGCCGCTTTTAATTAAAGGACAATGAGTGACGCAGCATGGGAAGCCATTTGCAATAGCATCAATATGCTTGGCACATTAGCCGCAGTCTGTTTTATTATGTGGCTAAAAAGAAGGGGGCAAGATGAGTGAAATTGAACACAAAGTGTCTTACGAAATTACGGGCGTTTAGGCTATCGATAGAGTAGAATCATATTGGTATTGGTCGGACCGTAATGAGCTTACATATAAGGAGGTTACGTTTTGGTTTGATCCAACTACTTGTGAGCGCAAAGAGACAGTTCGAGTTGAGAACTGTTATTTAGGCGATGAATGGAAGCTTCCCGAATGGGCTAAATGTATTACCGCACACAACAAAGGTCAAGACTATGAATATTTTTGACAATCTAATTGAATTTAAAGAAGCTATCAAATCTGACTTGGAAGCCCTTACAGGTGAAGAGTTAGAGAGTATTAGCAGGCAGATTGCTTACTTCAAACAAACCAAGGAGCAAGTTAAAGCAATCAATAAAGACAGTGGAGTAGTGACTGTTCCAAGAAACGCTATGATAAGGCTTGGAAGAGGAGGCAGAATGAACGCTTCATTACAGGAGCTTATTGCATTCGGCGTTCCTATTAGGATACACGGGGCTCCTGAAAGAGGTGCGACGCGTCGACACGGGGGGTGCCCACAATACCTAGCGCTGAAATTCAGCACATCGCAGCCCCGCTTCTTTCACCCACCCGGAAAAAATGGGTGGGGGGGGGTATAACTGAAAATCAAACCTTTAACGCGACAAAACAACCGCAAATGTAAAAAATAGTGCTATGAAACCAGTTTTGAGGCTGAGTGCAAAAGAGGGGGAAATGTTTGAAAAGCTGGTCAAGTTCCTGGATGATCAAAAGCAGTTGCAAAGCGTCGATGAATACGCCTTGACGATGTGTGTTAAGACCTGGACGATGGTCGAAAATGCGCTTTTTGAAATGGAAGCGGAGGGAACCGTTCAGGTTTTCCCAACAGGCGCTAAACAGATCAGCGCTGAACGACAAGTTTATGAAAGGACAATGAAGGAGTTTAATCATTGGGCCAACCAACTAGGGTTAACACCCCGGGCTAGAAAAACCCTTTTACCTGCAATAGCCCCTGATACTCCTAAAGACGATCCGTTTGACGACTACTTGCCGGGCTCCGCATCAGATAGATAAGGCTAAGCAGTATATTGAGGATATTGTTTCCGGTAGCCGCTTGTGTGGCCGGCTTGAGCGTTTAGCGGTCGAACGGCATTTAAAATTATTTGACAATCCCGCCTATTTTTTTGACGAAGCCGCCGCAGATTGGGTCTTGTTCGTCTTTTCCACTTTCCGCCACACATCCGGCGACTATTACAAAACAAAGTTTGAGCTTTTACCCTGGCAGGCTTTCAGCTTGTACGTTACATTTGGTTGGAAGCGCCGGGACACGGGCAAAAGACTTATCCGAAAGTCATACATCCGCACTGCTAAGAAATCCGGTAAAACCGAACTAGCGGCGGGTGTAGGGGTGTTCGGTACGTTCTTTGATGGTGAGAATGTAGCAGAAGTCTATAGCGCTGCAAATAAGTACGATCAGGCTTGTATTTGCTGGAAATCCGCCGCAACAATCACCAAGCTTTTATCGGCTGACTCTAAGCGATTTGCAGACCGTCTAAAAACCTATAATTCCAAAAATTACAAAGAATTAATCAACCAGGTCGACGGTTCTTTTTTCCGACCTATTGCCTCCGATTCCTCCACATTGGATGGTGTCCGCCCACATATCGCCATTATTGACGAATACCACGAGGCCCCGGATAGTGCCATAGTAGATAACTTTGAATCTGCGATGGTGTCCAGATCACAACCCCTTTTGTATATTATCACTACGTCCGGGTTCAACATCAACGGCCCCTGTCACGAATTGGAAAAAACCCTTGTCCCGATCCTGGAAGGGCAATTGGTGGATGATTCTGTTTTTGTTCTCATTTTTGCCCTGGACGATGCCGACATGGAGAACGGCCCAGACAAATTGCCACTTTGGTACGATGAAAAGCTTTGGGAAAAAACAAATCCATCCATAGGCCGAACGCCCACCTGGGAGGGGTTGCAAAGCCAGTTCACGAAAGCCCTAAACGAGGGAGCCAGCCAGATGACCAACTTTATGACAAAGAATATGAATATTTGGGTCAGACAGTCAAAGAATTGGGTCACGGATCGGGTTTGGATAAAGGGCTCAAAATCCATCAAGTTCGAAAATCTTTACGGTCGTGACGCTTATGGAGCCTTCGACCTTTCTTCGAAATGGGACATAACCGCAAGCGGCCTATTGTTCCCTCCCTTGCCCGGCGAAACTGATTTTATTTTTATTCCTCGCTTTTATTGTCCAGAAGAAAACATCGACCACAGGACTAGAAAAGATAAAGTACCCTATCAAAGATGGGTTAATGATAATTTGATGATCCCAACAGAGGGCAACGTTACCGACCACAAGCGCATTAAAGACGATATTTTAGAAGATGCAACCAAGTTCGTAATAAAAAAAATTTTTTACGACCCTTGGCAGTCCACACAATTAGCGGTAGAGCTTAGCGAGCAAGGAGCCTCTTTGGAGTCCTTCGCCCAACACGCCCCTAAATTTAACGAGCCGATAAAAGAAATTGAAGGACTTTTGGCAAAAGGCCACTTAAACCACGGCGGCCACGAGGTTTTGAGGTGGATGGCCGGGAACGTGGTTTTATGGCAAAACCGCACGGGTTTACGCATGTTTGACAAGGAAAAAAGCCGGGAAAAAATAGACGGAATGGTAGTTTTAGCTATGTGTTTTGCTGCTTATTTTGAAGAAATGAAGAATCCTGGGGCAAAAGTAACCTATGGCCCCGACAACCCACTTACCGTTTTTTGATGTCACAAAAATGTAAAAAAACACCAATAATTACTATTTTGGTTTTATTTGGTAATATTTAAGCTTGTTTTTGCTTTCTTTTGTATCAAATCTCTGTGATGGGTTGGTTTGATTGGATGAAGAGATGGGATAAGCGGGCATCATTGCCGATTTCAACAGGTGAAATACCCGTTGAATATCGGCATTGGTTTAGCGGGAACCGATCCAAGCAATCTGTCACAGAGGCCCGGGTACAGGGTATTGCTGTGTTTTTCCGGGCGGTAAACCTTATTTCCGAGCTTATTGCGTCCCTCCCGTTTGACATTTTCCGCAAGGACGGCCAATTCATCATCAATGTTCAGGATCATCCAGCGCTTAAGGCATTAAATGACCCGTCGCCAATTTTGGACAAATTCCAAATGCGGCAAATGATTGTAAAGTATTGCCTGTTCAGGGGCAATGCTTATGTGATCATTACTAGGTTTGGTAACGGGAAAGTAAAAGCCCTGGATTTGTACAAAGACGCGTACAAGCCAAGTATTTTTCAATCGTCCGGGCGCTATTGGTACAAGTTCCAAGGAATAGAAGACCCCATAGATGCCTACGACGTGCTCCATTTCAAATGGAACTGCATTGATGGGGAATATGGCCAAAACCCGCTTAAAATCTTTACTGAAACGCACGGGGTTTCCCTCGCCTTAATTGATTTTATTGGTAGTTTCTACGGAAATGGTGCTCACCTTACCGGGGCGCTAACCACTAACGCCACATTGACCGACCCGCAAAAAGCAAGCCTTCGAGAATCCTTTACTTTCCGTCATGGTGGCGCTGAAAATGTCGGATCAACGGCTATACTTGATCAGGGACTAGATTACAAAGTGATCGGAACAACCCCGGTGGATGCTGAGTACGTCGCTATCAAGCGCTCCATTATGGCTGACGTCAGTAACATCACAGGTGTCCCCCTCTCCTTGCTTGCGGAACTTGAGCGGGCTACATTTTCCAACATCGAAGAATTAAACAGGCAGTTCGTAACCTATTGTCTTAGGGCTTGGTGTAAGCTGCTTGAAGCCCAAATGGATCAAAAGCTATTCCACTACGATCCTACGCCCGGCCTCTATTGTCAGCACAATTTAGAGGGGCTTTTGAGGGGTGACGTAAAAGCCCGGGCTGACTATTATTCCAAAGCAATTGCAGGGCGGTGGATGAATCCTAACGAGGTTCGGAGCCTGGAAAACATGAATCCCTACGAAGGTGGGGAAAAATACGAGCACCCACTAATGGTGGATAAAAAACAAAATCAAGATGGAGCCGACAACGCCAATGGTTGAGACGCGCAAAGCGTCGAGTGGACATGAAATGCGGGTGGCGTTCGAGGTGAGGGCCGCAGGCAGTAGCGAGGAAATGATAGTAGAGGGGTATGCGGCCCTCTTTGATGTTTCAACGCAGCTTTACAGTTGGTTGAGTGAAAAAATCGCACCTGGAGCATTTACGGAAGCCCTGAAAACTTCTGATACGCGCTTTGCAATCAACCATGACCCAAATTTAGTACTTGCCCGAACTTCCAATAAGACCTTGGAACTTTGGGAAGACGACAAGGGGCTTTACTACAGGGCTAAGCTACCTAATACCGAACTTGGTAAGCATTACCATGAAATGGTTCGATCTGGAATTATTTCACAAAGCTCTTTCATGTTTGACATTAAGTCCACCAAGTGGGAACGGCTTAGTGATGACATGGATGAACGTACAATCTTGAAAGCTGAATATTTGTACGATGTGGCCCCGGTCACCTATCCAGCTTACCAGGAAACCACCGCGACAGCACGAGCGACACAACCCGAAACCGTCTTTAATCCAATGGATTCCAAGGAGGGCCGGGAGGCTTATATTGATTCTTTAATGTAGTAAATGAATTCCTAATGGAAGAATTGGTAAAACTCCGCCAACAATTGGAAACAATTAAGGCGGAATTGAGGGGGTTAGCGACCCAGGATGGACTTAGTGCCGAGGAATTTAAAG
>JAIYAV010000130.1 GCA_027488855.1 Saprospiraceae bacterium | reverse complement strand
GATGTCATAGTGAATCGTCATGGCTTCCACTTCGGTTTTTACGATGAGTTCCATTTTTCTTAAACGTGATAAAATTAGCAATTGTTTTTGAAACTTTTTGATTCGATTGGACTTGCGTAAGATTCGTTTCAGGTTGTACAGTATATTATTTTGGCCTCAAAACAACAAAGGCCCCAAGAGAAAATCCCCTCAGAGCCTTTGTAATTTCATGACGCAGCAGTTCAACCTACCCCGCCACCACAATATTGATCATCCTTTTCGGCACGACAATCACTTTTTTCACTTCCTTACCCTCCGTCCATTTTTGCACCGCTTCCAGCTCCAAAATGGCTTTTTCCAAAACCTGTGGAGGTGTATCTGCAGCAAAAGCAGCCGTCATGCGCAGTTTGCCGTTGATTTGCACAGGGTATTCGATGGTATCTTCAACCAAGTAAGCCTCGTTCAAAATCGGGAAATTGGCGTGGTGTACTGAGCCGGATTTGCCCAAGCCCTGCCACAATTCCTCCGCCAAATGCGGCGCAAATGGGGCGATCAACTGCACCAATTCTTCCAAAATCGCCACTTTGTTGCAGCCTGCTTTTTGCAGGTCGTTGGTTGCAATCATGAAGGTACTTACGCAGGTGTTGAAGGAATAGCGCTCCACATCATCGGTGATCCGTTTGATGGCGGTGTGCAGGATTTTCCATTCTTCGCGGGTGGGTTCGGCATCTGAGACCGCCCAGTTGCCCAGTTTGTCAAAAAACAAACCCCAGAATTTGCGCAAGAAATTGTACACCCCGCTGATACCTTTGGTGTCCCAGGGTTTGGCCTGTTCGATTGGCCCCAGGAACATCTCGTACATGCGGAAGCAGTCGGCGCCATATTGCTCGACGACATCGTCGGGATTGATCACATTGTACAAAGACTTCGACATTTTGCCGACTTCTGATTGGGTGATCAACTGGAAAGTACCGGTTTTGCCAGCTTTGGCCGTTACCACACCCTTTTGGAAAATGGCATCGGTACCTTCAAAGATGGCCTCAGCGTAATCCGGGCGCCAGGCGATGAACTGTTTCACCCCCGCCTCATTCAAGTGAGATGCAGGCAAGCCATAATCCGTCACGTAATCCACCAATACGGGCAATTTGGTGAACTTATGCCCCTTGGCTTCCTCTGCAGCCAACAAGGAAGCACAAATGAAGCGGTTCACCCCATTTACCTTATCCTTTTGCATGTACAGGTTTTCTACCACGCCCTGGATCATGCCTTGGTTGATCAACTTCTTGAAGGGTTCAACGGTAGGCACCAAACCTTTGTCGTACAAAAACTTGTGCCACATCCGGGAGTACATCAAGTGGCCCACCGCGTGTTCGGTACCCCCAATGTACAAGTCCACCTCCCGCCAATAGTTCACCGCGTCCTGACTGGCGAACTCCTGGTCATTCTGCGGATCCATGTAGCGTAAGAAATACCAGGACGAACCCGCAGAACCGGGCATGGTGTCGGTTTCCCGCGTCATGCCATTCGGCAAATTCACCCAATCCGTCGCCCGCGCCAAAGGTGCCTGACCGCCAGTGCTGGGTTTAAAATCGTCCATATCGGGCAATTCCAAAGGCAAATCGGCCGGAGCCATCGCCTGAACAATGCCATCGGCATCGTAAGTCACCGGGAATGGCTCGCCCCAGTAGCGTTGGCGGCTAAACAAGGCATCCCGCAATTTGTAGTTGACCTGGCGTTTGCCCAAGCCCATACTTTCGATGCGGTTCAACATTTCATCAATGGCCGCAGGTACTTCCATGCCATTCAAAAAGCCGGAATTGATGATGATGCCTTCTTTGTCATGGCGAGTGGAACCGGGGTAATTGGACTTGTCGACTACGTCGATGATTTTTAAGCCAAACTTGCGGGCAAAAGCATCGTCGCGGTCGTCGTCGCTGGGTACGGCCATGATGGCTCCGGTACCGTAATCTTTCAACACGTATTCGCCAATCCAGATCGGAATTTGTTCTTCCGTAAATGGATTGATGGCGTAGGAGCCCAAAAAAGCACCGGTCACTTCCTTCACATCGGCCATGCGCTCGCGTTCGGAGCGGGCTTTGGCATAGCTCAGGTAAGTATCAACTTTCTCCTTTTGATCAGGAGTGGTCAATTCCGGCACTAAATCGTGCTCGGGGGCCAACACCATATAAGTCGCACCAAAAATGGTATCCGGGCGCGTGGTGAAAATTTCGATTTTTTGCTCCGAGCCCGCAATGGGGAAGAACATTTGTGCGCCTACGGAACGGCCAATCCAGTTGCCCTGCATGCGTTTCATGGCATCCGACCAATCGATGTTGTCCAAATCGTACAACAAACGATCGGCATAGGCCGTAATGCGCAAAGACCATTGCATCATGGCCCGGCGTTCTACGGGGTGACCGCCACGTTCGGATACACCGTCTTTTACCTCGTCGTTGGCCAGTACAGTGCCCAAGGCTTCACACCAGTTGACATAGGAAGCTTTTTTATAGGCCAGGCGGTAGTTCATCAACACATCCGCCTGCTCCTTTTTATTCATGCCCTGCCATTCGGCAGCACTGAAGCTTTTGTCTTGAGAGTTTGCAGCGTTGACCTGGGTATTGCCTTCTTTTTCAAAACGCGCCACCAATGTTTCGATGGGCATCGCTTTGTTTTGGGCTTTATCGTAATAGTGTTGGAACAACTCTGCAAAAATCCACTGGGTCCACTTGTAGTAGGAAGGCTCACAGGTGCGTACTTCCCGATCCCAATCGAAGCTGAAGCCCAAATTGTCCAACTGCTCGCGGTAACGGGCGATGTTGGCGGCGGTGGATTTGGCGGGATGTACTCCGGTCGTGATGGCGTACTGCTCCGCTGGCAACCCAAAGGCGTCGTAACCCATGGGATGCAACACGTTGAACCCTTTCAAACGCTTGTACCGCGCATAAATGTCCGATGCGATGTAGCCGAGGGGGTGCCCCACGTGCAATCCGGCTCCCGATGGGTAAGGGAACATGTCCAAGACGTAAAACTTCGGGCGATCGCTCTGGTGGCTTACTTTGTAGACCTTGTGCTCATCCCAGTAGGCTTTCCACTTTTTTTCGATTTCGCGTGGTTTGTATTCCATATGCGTAGCGTTGTTCGGGTATTAACGTTAGTTGGGGTGATTTTGTCCCCACGGGAGGGGATTTTTTAGGAATTGGGGGCAAAGGTAAGAAAAAAAGATAGAGGATGAATTCTATATTTGCAATTGGGCTTGGCCATTTTGATTCAATAGGGCTATGCCCTATCTTATGATATATCGCCCTTTCAGGGCTTTTATGATGGTAGCCCTGAAGGGTAGGAAAAAAAAAAAAAAAAAAAAAGACCTTTAGTTTTGTGAAGTCTACGCACAAAAAAAAAGGTCTGATGAGCGAAAAATCACTCAGTACAAAGATAGCAAAATTCAGCGAAAAAGAAAGGAAATGGAAGGGAACGAAAACGGCCTTAAAAGCCGAACTTCGGAGGACTCGTGGCAGGTTAAAAGAGGTATCT
>JAIYAV010000364.1 GCA_027488855.1 Saprospiraceae bacterium | reverse complement strand
GCACAAGCGCCGTCGGATACGAGTTCACGTCCAAGTTTGAATTGGCATTTGGCATCCAAAGTAACTGTCACATTGTAACAACCGCAATTGGTTGACTGTGCAGACAGGTTGGAACCAAAAACCAGTGTAGCCAAAACCATCAAGCATGCGCTTGCAGTTTTGGTCATCCAGCTAGTAAAGGTCATTTTTCCCATAAGATTACAATTTGAGAAATAAAGTTGGGTTAAAAAATAATGTGAATTAGAATTAGCCTTAGGTCGAAAAGCACAAAATTGTTCAAATCCTCGGTCGTCGTAAGCACACAATTTCATGCGAAATTAAGCAGCCGATCCAAATATCAAAACTAAATTAATAAAATATTTTTTAAAAGAGTCTGATATTACGAAAAGGCAGAATATAAAAATACCTAACCTCAGTTACGAGATTGGTAGTGAAAATCCGGTAGTATGTTGTGAAATGCAAAAACTTGTGGAGTAGATTGAAAATAAATGGCTTTTGAAGCCATACAACAATAGCTTTTAGTACATTTTTTGTTCATGGGACAAATTTTGAGCTAAGCATTTAGCATTAGCTTTTAAACATTGCAAAATTACAGCTCAATCCTTTTCTACAAATACCCCAAAACTGGTAATTTTATTAAGCTGTAAATCTAAAACATATTTGATTGAAAATCAAATAAATGCATCAATTACACCAAACAATGGTCATAAGCGGCTCGTACCAGTCCTGCGGTATTGCTCACTCCAAGTTTGCGCATGATGTTTTTGCGATGCACACTAACCGTTTGATAACTGATGAACAACTGGCTAGCGATTTGCTTGTTACTCATGGCTTTAGAGATCAATTGCAGGATTTGCACCTCCCTTTTGGTGAGCAATGGCTCACCGGTATTGGATGTTTCATCCGAGTGGGCGCGGGCTTTTTCAAAAATGAATGGAAAATAGACTTTATCCGTCAAGATTTGAGAAACGCCTTCTTTAAGCTCTTCAAGTGCCGCTGTCTTCAACAAGAGGCCATGCGCGCCAGCTTTACTTACTTGTGGGGCAAGCGAACTTTGCTCGAACCGGGTAAAGATACAAATACGGGCACCTGGATTCAATTTGCGGAGGTGTCGAATGATTTGAATGCCATCAGCATCAGGCGTTTTGAGCTCCATGATGATTAAGTCGGGTTGGTGATGATGAATGGCATCTGACCAATTGACATCAAGGTTGCAAGCACTCACTTGAAATTCGAAGCGTTCGTCCGAACACAGCACTTGCTTCAGTCCTTCAATCAACACAGGTTGATTGTCGGAAATAATGGTTTTTACTTTCATGGGAATTATAATTAAAACAAAAAGCCACATAGGGCAAAATCAAAATAAATTGTGCAAAGACTTTAGGGTAAAATCAGTTTCAACAACCTGAAGGGAGAGGATCAACAACAATTATAAACAAACTGGGACAAAAGTAGGCAATCAAAACGAGTTTTGCAAATCCTTATATCCGTGCTGCCAGCCGTGAGGCTTGATCGATGGCACGTTTGGCGTCCAACTCCCGAGCTTCATCGGCCCCACCCACCAAGTGCACGGATACACCTTGACTGAATAAGGGTTCGTACAATTCGCGCAAGGGTTCCTGGCCAGCACAAACAATCACCTGATCCACCTCTAGAACCTGCGGAACCTCGTCGATACTAATGTGTAAACCCTGATCGTCCACTCGCAAGTATTGCACCGCACCGATCATCTGTACGCGGCGATTTTTTAGGCTGCTCCGGTGAATCCAACCCGTGGTTTTACCCAATCGTTCACCCAATTTGCCTTTGCTGCGCTGCAACAAATAAATGGTACGCTCGGGCCTTTCAGGTTGAGCGTGTTTTAGTCCACCTTTCGCCTGATAGCTCATGTCCACGCCCCATTCATCCATGAAGGCGGCAACATCCAAACTTGTAGACGCAGCTTCCTGCGAAAGATACTCTGCTACATCAAAACCTATGCCACCTGCACCAATGATGGCAACTTTTTCACCAATTTTTTGCTGATGTTTCAATACGTCAATGTAGCTCAACACTTTAGGATGATTGATACCCGGTATATCCAAAGCTCTGGGAGCAACTCCGGTAGCTAAAATCACCTCGTCAAAGGCTCCAGCCAGCAAATCTGCTGCATTGACGCGCTGCCCCAAGTGGAGCTGTACCCCATATTTAAACACCTGGCCCGCAAAATAGCGAAGGGTTTCGTGAAATTCCTCTTTGCCCGGAATCCGTTTGGCCATGTTGAATTGGCCGCCGATTTCACTTTCTCCATCAAAAAGATGTACCTCGTGTCCACGTTGAGCAGCAACACTTGAAAAAGCCAGTCCGGCTGGGCCCGCACCAACTACAGCAATTTTTTTCTTTTGGCTGGTGGGCAAATAGTTCAATTCAGTTTCATGACAGGCGCGGGGATTGACCAAACAACTGGCCACTTTTCGGTTGAAAGTATGATCCAAACAAGCCTGATTGCAAGCGATGCAGGTATTGATTTCCTGTGAACGATTTTCGATGGCCTTGCGCACAAACTCAGGATCAGCCAAGAATGGCCGTGCCATGGATACCATATCGGCATGTCCTGCCGCCAACACACTTTCGGCTACCTCAGGGCTATTGATGCGGTTGGTCGTGATCAAGGGAATGCCCACTTTGCCCATCAGCCGTTGGGTGACCCAGGAAAATCCCGCGCGTGGTACCATTGTGGCAATGGTAGGTACCCTCGCCTCGTGCCAACCGATGCCTGTATTGATAATGGTAGCTCCCGCTTTTTCAATTTCATGCGCCAACAACTCTACCTCATCCCAGGTACTTCCATCTGGAACGAGGTCCAACATAGACAGCCGATAAATGATGATGAAATCTGGCCCAACTGCTTCCCGCACCCGGCGCACTATTTCGATCGGGAAGCGGATGCGGTTTTTGTACTCTCCGCCCCATTCGTCGGTACGGCGATTGGTTTTGCTGACGATGAATTGATTGATCAAATAGCCTTCCGACCCCATGATTTCTACCCCATCGTAACCAGCCTCGCGGGCCAAAGCTGCACAACGCGCGTAAGCGCTGATGCTGCGTTTGACCCCAATTGAGGTTAAAGCCCAAGGTTTGAAAGGAGAAATGGGCGATTTGATGGCCGAGGGGGCCACTGCCAGTGGATGATAGCCATAACGCCCAGCGTGGAGGATTTGCATGGCAATTTTTCCGCCTTCACTGTGCACCGCTTCGGTGATGATTTTATGTTGTCGGGCTTCCGTATGGGTCGATAGTTTGGCAGCAAAGGGAGCCACCCAGCCCGCACGATTGGGCGCAATCCCCCCAGTGACAATGAGCGCTACTTGCCCCTGAGCACGTTCAGCATAATAGGCCGCCATACGTTGGTAGCCATTTTTTTCTTCCTCCAGCCCGGTGTGCATGGAGCCCATCAGGACGCGGTTTTTCAGCGTAGTAAATCCAAGATCAAGGGGTTGCAACAAATGTGGATAGGGCAATGCTGGCATCTTTTTATATTGTTAGGCGAAATCTGATTAGCGAATTTACGCTAATGAAGCAGAAATTTTTAGCAAATTTTCGCTAAAGTTTACAATTCACATGGTCCATCGGCGCACAGAGATTGTACAAATCAGGGCACTTGAATTCAAAATTAATTTCAAATAGTTTAAAAATCAATGAATTAAAAAACTGGCATGCAGTTTCATCGACGATAATCAAGCAGATTAAAAAATCAATTTAACTACTTTAAGGAACCTTCAGAAGCCGCCTTTGCAATTGGGTTTTGTCCTTGTTATGGATAAAATCTTTTTTGCTTCGCACAAAATCCGATTTGAAATGCTCAAAAATTATTGGACCGTGGCCTGGCGGAACCTTTGGCGCAACAAAACCTATAGTTTACTCAATATCCTCGGGCTTTCCGTCGGGATGGCGGTAGCCGTGTTGATCATGCTCTGGGTGGTCGACGAACTGACCTATGATCGTTTTCATACCAAGATTGACCGCATTTTTCGCCTGCACCAACACCAGCGTTATGATGGGCAAATGTTTACTTTTTATTCGATGCCACCAGTCCTGGCTATGAATTTAAAGGAAAATTTCCCTGAAATAAAACGCGTCATCCGCACCAACTGGGGCGATGAGGCCATGCTTTCCCTAGGTGAAAAACGATTTTATGAACAGGGCCTGGCCGTAGATACCACTTTTTTTGAAGTCTTTACTTTTCCCTTAGCAGAAGGCGACATGAAGGAGGCTTTGACCAACCCCTACTCTATCGTGATTTCGCAAGATGTCGCCAAAAAGTTTTTTGGCGACAATGAAGCCGTAGGCCAATGGCTCAAATACAACAACCGCGATGCTTTCCAAGTGACGGGCGTGTTGGAAAAAATGCCTCCAAATTCCACCTTGAAGTTTGAATTCCTGATCCCCTACCACACCTTTATGAAAGCTTCCCCCTGGTTGGATGAAACCAACTGGGGCAACAACAATACCCCCATGTACATCGAACTGGCGGAAGGGGCTTCCATCGTCACCCTCAACAAAAAAATCCAGGATGTACTCAAAAAGCACCAGGATCCCGATGGCACAGGCAATCGCCCCATCCTTTTTGGTTTTCCGCTCGCCAAGGAGCGTTTGTATGGGTTGTGGGAAGAAGGCAAAAACGTGGGTGGCCGCATCGACTATGTGCAGTGGTTCAGCATTTTGGCCTTTTTTGTCTTGTTCATCGCCTGTGTCAATTTTATGAATCTTTCGACCGCCAGAGCTGGGCGTCGTTCGCGTGAAATTGGCATCCGCAAAGCGGTGGGTGCCGAACGTGGGCGCATCATGTCGCAGTTTTTAGGGGAATCCATTTTGATGTCCTCCCTGGCACTACTGATTGCGATTGTGCTGGTTTTGGTTTTATTGACTGGCTTCAACGCATTAACAGAAAAAGAACTCCGTTTCCCTTTCTGGTCACCTCAAATGGCGGGCGTCTTACTGGGTACTGCTTTGCTGACTGGCCTTTTTGCAGGAAGTTACCCTGCCATTTACATGTCGGGCTTTCACGTCATTCAAACCCTGAAAGGCGTTTTTAAATCGGGAAGTTCTGCGGTGTTATTGCGCAAAAGCCTGGTGGTGATCCAATTTTCCTTGTGCGCTATACTGGTGATTGGTTCTATTTTAGTGTACCAACAAATCCAGCACATCCAAAATCGCTCCATGGGTTACAATCGGGAGAATGTGTTGCGGGTATGGTTGCGCGGCGACATCGGTGAACGTTTTGACCCCGTCAATACGGAACTGAGTGCAATCCGTGGGGTAGCGTCAGTGGCTGCTTCGGGCAATAGCATCACCCAAATTGGCAACTCCACCTACAACCTTAACTGGCCGGGAAAAAAGCCCAAAGATCAAATCCTGTTTTCCAACACATCCGTTGATCCCGGTTTTTTAAAAACCTACCGCATCGAATTGGTGGAAGGGCGCGACTTTCAAAAAGGCAACCTCAACGACACGCTAAGCATCATTTTTAACGAACTGGCCATCAAACGAATGGGGTTAAAAGACCCGATTGGTCAAACCATCGATTTGTGGGACAACAAAGTGAGAATCATCGGCGTCGCCAAAGATTTTCACTTCAATTCCATTCATTCCCAAATCGAACCCTTCTTTTTCTCCTTTGATCCAAGCTGGCGCAGTTTGGCTTCTTTGCGGCTGGATGGAACACAACCAGTCTCAGAAACCATCAGTGCCATCGAACAGGTGTTCAAAAAGCACAATCCGGCGTATCCCTTTGAATACGACTTTGTGGACAAAGATTTTAACGAGCTCTACAAAAGTGAGCAGCTGATTGGCAAACTGGCGCGGGTTTTTTCTTTTCTGGCCATTTTTGTGGCTTGCTTGGGTTTGTTTGGACTGGCGGCCTTCAGTGCTGAGCAAAGGGTCAAAGAAATTGGGGTGCGCAAGGTATTGGGTGCCAGCCTGGGCAACATTGTGCTGCTCATGTCGCGGGAGTTTTTACTGCTGGTGGCCATTTCTATTTTGGTCGCTTCACCTCTTGCCTGGTACTTGATGGACAGTTGGTTGGATGATTACACGTACCGCATTCAGATTTCCTGGTGGGTATTTGTGGTGGTGGCTTTGCTTACTTTGGGCATTGCCTTCATTACGGTTGCGTTTCAAAGCATTCGTGCAGCCTTGGCCGATCCGGTAAAGTCGCTGCGTTCTGAATAAACTTTAAATCATTTCAGCCAATACGCCTTCTTTGACATCGTAATCAGAGACCAGTAGCCGAGCCACCCCGGTCATTTTCAACACAAAGCGAATCAGCAGCATCCCGACCACGATCATGTCAATCCGGTCATCGGGGATTTCGGGCATGGCCAAACGTTCGGCTCTGGTAGCCTGAATGACTTGCTCAAAAAAAGCAGGCAGCGAGCTTAGTTCAGCTATGGGCAAAACTGCACAATGTGGCCCCAGTTTTTCTTTGCTAAACTGAGCTACCAAGATGTCAAACGTACCTTTGGTGCCCACCAAATCGCTGATGGTATGTTGCGTTAAAGCACGACTAAGCGGCGACAATTGTTGTTGGAGAAAAGTGTGTATAGCGTCGATTTCCGTTGCACCAATGGGGTCACTATGGTGAAACTGGCCGTGCAAAATGGCCATCCCTACGGGAAAACTTTGTGCCCAATACACGGTGTCCAAATCGGCAATGATGAACTCCACACTGCCACCCCCGATGTCCATGATGAGTTTTTTATCCGCACCAAATTGAACGGCTTGTTCCACTCCCTTGTGGATGTAATGCGCCTCCTGATCGCCATCAATCAGGGTGATGTCCAGGCCAGTTTTTTCTTTAACCGTCTGAATAAAGGCAGCACCATTGCTGGCTGTGCGCAGAGCGGCAGTGCCGATGGCTTTGATTTGGTCTACCTGATGCTGAGCCAAGATTTGGGCATAATCCGTCAAACAATCGATGCCCCGTTGGAAGGGTTCTACACCAATGGTTTCAATCCCCTCTGAAGCCAGTTTGATAAACCGGCTTTGGCGAAAAATATCTTCAAACGAAGCGTCCGGCAGCACGCGGACAATCCGCAAGTGAAAGATGTTGGTGCCCAGATCGATGATGGCAAGGGTCATGCTTTAATGGTTTATTTGCGCCTAAAAATAATACAAGGCCCGAATGCCCAGGTTACGCGTCACAAACAAGCCGTCGGCCTTGTTCTCCCGCAGGTTGTTGAGGGATCGCGACCAACGTACATTGAGTCCCCAACGTTCGGTAAAATTAAAAGTTCCACCCAAGACCACATTGATCAAATCATTGCGGAAATTTTCCTGCTCGGTGATGATGACTCCGCTCACATCCGTTACTTCGGCATTGATGATGCGGGCATAGGAGAGTCCGGCACCCAGCTGAAATTTCCATTCGTTGAATAAAATTTGCACGGGTGCTTCCACCATATTGAGCCGGATTTTGTCGTAAATGGATTGGGAATTCGAGTACAAATTGCGCTGGCTGCCCTGCTGGTTGTACAAGAGCTCAACCCCCAGTTCCCAACGTTCGCTCAGGATCGCGCTGACGTGCATGCCCGCGTGTAAGCCGGGTAAATCAAAACCTGTCAACAAATCGCCATCGATTTGAGACAAATTCAAACCTACAACTCCGCTGGCTTTGAATCGATTTTGAGCACCTAGTTTCAAAGTAGTGCCTAGCGCGAGAAAACACAATAAACAAAAGAATTTTACCTTCATAATGGATCAATTGAACAAGTAATCGTGTTTTTATCCAAAATAAGCCAATCAAATGACGGACTATTTTCTCACTCCTGCCTAAATTCGCCAGATAATAAACTATTTTTTGCATAGCATGGTCAAATACACGACGCATTTTCTCAAAAAAATCGAGACCCTCTTCGCGGAGCTGGACTATACCGTACGGTATGAAAAGGGATCCTTCCAATCGGGGTATTGTATTGTGGAAAATCGAAAAGTTGCGGTAGTGAATAAATTTTTCGACACCGAATCACGCATCAACGTGTTATTGGAAGTACTCGGCGTCATTGAATACACGGAGGACAAACTGAGCGAAAAATCGAGTAAATTGCTCAAAGCAATTCGCAATAATTCCATCAACGAAGAAAACGAAGACGAACCATCGAACTGATTGTAACCCTTACTGGCACGGGCACTTCGCAGGGAGTCCCCATTTTAGGCTGTGATTGTGAAGTATGCCAATCCACGGATGTGCGCGACAAACGGCTGCGCACTGCAGCGCATTTGAGCCTGGGAAATACCTCGGTAGCAATTGATTGTGGCCCCGATTTCCGGCAACAAATGCTGGCTGCCAATGTTCAGCACCTCGATGCCATTGTGATGACCCACGAGCACAATGACCACATCGTAGGTTTGGACGATGTGCGGCCTTATAATTTCAAACAAGGGGGGGAAATGCCCGTTTTTGCCGCCCAGAAAGTCCAAAAAGAATTGCGTACCCGCTTTGCATACGTTTTTGCAGAGGGCGACAAGCGTTACCCCGGTGCCCCGATGGTCAGTTTGATTGAAATTGACAAAAAAACAGTCTTTACCATCAAAGAAATTTCGTTCACGCCCATTGAAGTCATGCACGGTAAATTGCCTATTCTGGGATTTCGGATAGGTGATTTTGCTTACCTTACAGACGTATTACAGGTGGAGGAAGCCGAAGTACACAAACTACAGAACCTGCACACCCTGGTAGTGAATGCCCTGCACCACACCGAACACTATTCACACCTGAATTTGGAAGGCGCGTTGGATTTGATCCAAACACTAAAGCCCCAGCGCAGCTTTTTGACGCACATGAGTCACCGCATGGGCAAACATGCAGATGTCAATAAAACCTTACCTTTTGGCGTTGAATTGGGGTATGACGGGCTGCGGTTTAGTGTACCGATGCCTTAATTTTTTTGACTCGATTGGAACCCCAAACTCGATTTTATCCTTATATTTCTTGTGAAAACCAAAAAACAAACACCTCCATGTCCAGACTTGATTACTTGACCATCGGCATTGTGGCCCTTTGTATTGCGGCCTTGATCTTTCTGGTTTACCGCTACGTGAACCTCCCCCACCCTGCTGCAAACACCGCAACTACCGAAATGGTGGATACCAACAGTACTCAACGCCAAAGAGATGACGCGACTGGTTTTCCGGCTGAAGATACGTTAGACAACGCCAAACCTGGCCCAGGAGCAGTGGTTGAACCCGAAGCAGTTACTGAGGAAAAAACACCAGTTCAACCCAAAATTGAGAAGCCTGCTGCCCCAGAACCCAAGCCCATAACACCAGCAACAGATAACAACACTGGCGAAACCGCAAGCTTATCTGCGGGCCGCTACATGGTGATCGGAGGCTCCTTCGCACAAGTGAGTCATGCTCAAAAAGAACTGCGCAAAATTCAAAAGGCAGGTTATCCGAATGCCAGGGTTGAAAAATTCAATCGAGGGACTTATGCATCCATCCTGGTGGAGCGATTTGAACAATCCAGCGATGCCAAAGCCTTGGTTAAGACCCTAAAAAGCAAGGGCTTTGACGCTATGGTATTGGAAAAACAGTAGTCCCTTCACTTTACAGAGCATACTGTGTGACCTCGCCGAGGTCATTTGATCGACTTCGGAGAAGTCGTACATTTGTAGCAAAATTTACGGCAAAGATGTTTTACGACTTCGGAGAAGTCGCACATCCTTGACAATCAAGAAAATTAATCCCGAACCTGCCATATTTTAATTCCATCCTAATACCAACCTTATGAATCAACAACTCAAACAGGATCTACATTCCTATCCCCAAATTCTGGGAGCCGTCGAACAAAATGCCGAAACTTTTCTGAACAACTTGGAAGAATGGCCCACAGCAGTAGCTCCACCTCAATTGCCCCTTGCTGATTTACCAGCTCAATCCGCAGGTGCCTTGGCGGCATTGCACGAATTCCAACAACGCTTTGGCTCACTCATGGTTGCCTCCACTGGCCCACGTTACTGGGGGTTTGTGACCGGAGGCACTACTCCTGCGGCATTGGCTGGCGATTGGTTGACCAGTCTTTACGATCAAAATACCCAAAGCGCCAGCCAAACTGGGGATGTTTCGGCCATAGTTGAATTTGAAGCCCTCCAATTGCTCCGCCAGCTCTTGAACTTGCCTGCGCATTTTTTTGGCGGCTTTGTGACCGGGGCCACCATGAGCAACTTTACTTGTTTGGCTGTAGCCAGGCAGTGGTATGGACAGGAACGGGGCGTCGACATTGCGGAGGCAGGGGTATTTGCACTCAAAGATTTAAAAGTTCTGGCGGCACAAGCCCATTCTTGTGTGTACAAAGACCTGGCCATGCTGGGGTTGGGCCGCAGCAGCCTCCACAAAGTAAAATTGTTGCCCAACAATCGGGAAGCCATGGATGTGGCCGATCTGGAAGCCCAGTTGATTGCCCTAAATGGCGAACCTTGTATCGTTTGTGCCAGTGGAGGAACCGTCAATACCGTGGATTTTGACGACATGCAGGCCATTGCTGCACTAAAGGCCAAGTACAATTTTTGGTGGCATATCGACGCAGCATTTGGTGGTTTTGCGGCCTGTTCGCCACAGTACGCCCATTTGTTGAAAGGGTGGGAACAGGCGGATAGTATTGCCGTAGACCTCCACAAATGGCTCAATGTACCTTATGACAGTGCAGTAGTGCTGATCCAGGAAAAACACCTGAACCTCCAACTCAATACCTTCCAAAATGCCCATGCGGCCTATTTGGGCGACCCCAAGGCCAATTTCAACTACCTCAATTTTTTACCTGAAAATTCTCGCCGCATGCGGGCGCTGCCAGCCTGGATGAGCTTGATGGCTTATGGCCAGGAGGGTTACCGCGACATCGTGGAGCGCAATATAGCCTGTGCACAGTGGCTGGGGAGTTTAATCGAAGGCTCAGACGTTTTTCAATTGCTCGCGCCAGTTCGCCTCAATTGTGTTTGTTTTACCCTCAAGGATCAGCCTCAGGAGAAGGTGAGCCAGTTTTTGAGCACGCTGGTAGCGCGGGGAGTGGTGTACATGACCCCAACGGTTTATCTGGGGCAGGCATCCATTCGAGCGGCTCTGGTCAATTGGCAAACTACGGAAACAGATGTGGAAATGGCTTGGGGAGAAATGAACGAAGTGATCAGCGAAATATTAGCGCCCATTTAAACAAAAAAAGCTGGGTGAGCCCAAATGACTCCCCAGCCGTAATCATAATCCCAAAAACTATTTTATGCTTCTTGATCCGACTTCACGAGCAATTGAAATCCATTGCCGTGAATGTTAACGATTTCGATGTTGTCATCTCTCCGCAGGTATTTGCGCAATTTGGTCACAAATACATCCATTGAGCGTGCGGTGAAATAGTTGTCTTCGCCCCAAATTTCGGATAATGCTTCCGATCTAGGAAGAATATCGTTTACATTTAGAGCGAACATTTTCAGAAGAGAAGCTTCCTTTGGGGAGAGCTTATGTTTCTCTTCCTCACCACTTTCGGCAAATGTAAGAATTCTTAATGGAAAATTAAAGTGATATTTACCGATAGAAAATTCTTTCACTTCGTCTTTGGCGTCGGCCTTGCCTTGTTGGCTGCGTTTCAGGATGGCGTGAATGCGAAAAAGCAGCTCTTCAGAATTGAACGGTTTTGAGATGTAATCGTCCGCTCCAATCCGAAAACCCTCCAAAACGTCATCTTTCATGGTCTTGGCGGTGAGGAATACAATCGGCATTTCGCGGTCTTTTTCCCGAATTTCTCTGGCCAGTGTAAAGCCATCTTTTTTGGGCATCATCACATCGAAGATGCACAAGTCAAAATGACCTTTTTTGTAACTTTCCAATCCTTCTACCCCATCCTTGGCCAGGGTTACGTCGTAATCGTGCATTTCCAGATAGGAGCGCAATACATCTCCAAAGTTCTGATCGTCTTCAACAAGTAAAATTCTATTGTTTGCCATAAGCGTATATTTTTGGAGGTTCTTTGCGGAGCAAAGCCGCAGCGAAGAACCATTTATGCTTCTACCTGATAGGGAAAAGTCAGAATAAAACTACTGCCCTTCCCAGGTTCACTTTTTACCTCCACCGAACCTTTGTGGGCGGTCATCATGGCTTTGACGTAACTGAGTCCCAAGCCAAAACCCTTCACATCGTGCAAGTTACCAGTAGGGACGCGGTAAAATTTATCAAAAATTTGTTTGCGCGCTTCCTTGCTGATGCCAATGCCATTGTCCTGCACCGTCACCTCTACCCCATTGGATACATCGCGGGTGCTGATGCTGATTTCAGGTTTATCCGGAGAGTACTTTTCCGCATTGTCCAAGAGGTTGTTGATCACATTGGCCACATGCGTGAGGTCTCCTTGAATAATGGGCTTTGTAGCGAGCAGCGATGGTCTAACCACTCCATCCCGCTTTTCGACCCGCAATGTGACGTTTTCCACCGCCGCCTGAATCACCTCATGCAGGTTGACCTCAGTAAATTTGAGGGAAAAATCACGCTTGTCGATCAAAGCCATTTGGAGCACTTTCTCCACCTGACTATTCATACGCTTATTTTCCTGTTTTATTATGTTGGCAAAGCGTTGTACTTTATCCGGGTTGCCCAAAATCATGGGCGAAACAATCGAATCAGAGGCCAGGGAGATGGTTGCGATGGGCGTCTTGAATTCGTGGGTCATGTTGTTGATGAAATCGGTTTTCATTTCCGACAGCTTTTTTTGCTGGAAAATGACCATCAACGTGTAAGCGAAACAGGACAATATGATCATGGCGAATAGCGCCGTTCCCGCCGCATTTTTCCACAGTGAGCTTAAAATGATGTTGGTTCGATTGGGAAAATACACCCTGAGTTCTCCGGGTGGCATTTTAGCATGTTGAAACACTGCCACAGAATAATCTGGGTTGTAGAGGCTCGCAGCATTGTAGGTCGGAGCAGGCCCCTTGGCCCCAAAATCATCATAAACGTAATGACCGTCTTCGATGATCATGCCATTTTTTTCATTGGACCAAATGCCGTAGTGAAAGGTAAATTTGCTGTTTTTTGGATTGATGCCCCTTTTTTCAAATTCTTGGTGAATGGCCAAATCCAGGTTGGAAGCTTTGATGCGCTCTTCCAATGAGCGCATGGTTTTATTTTCATCGAATAAAACTTTAATCCCTGGATAGTCGACCATGAACTGAGCATAAACCTGCTCAATTATACCTGTGAATTGCTCCCCGTTTGGGACGTTGACCCGGTTGAACTTGCTGCTGCTTTTTGCAGTTTGCCGTTCTTGATAGGCCATCGCAAAACCATTCATTGTGTTGAAGTATTCTGCCCGCTCGTAGCTCTCCAGTCGGTCGCTTACTCTCACCAAAGCTTCCTGTACGTTTTTGTCAAAGCGCTCCTCATTCACCGACATGGAGGTTTGTATCAAATCGATTTGTACCAAAATGACCCCCAGCACGGCTGCGCTCATCAAACCAATAATTATCCAAATTGCCTTTTTATTCATCCTGTTCCAGCATATTATAGACTACAGGTCGTAAAACCTGCCCGTGTTAAAGATACAAGATAGGCAGCACTGTTCAATGTTTTGCCCCACTATATTAGTCACTTAACAAAAGTTAAAATGAACCTGTTGCAAAATTAATGCATTTGTAACGGAGGCGCTTTACTTTAACGTAGAATTAACCATCACGCTTTATTCGGAGCGTATGAATGATTTATACATTTTCCCTCGAAATTGGAGCACCGCCAACATCCGTTCTACCTCTCCCTGCCAACGTTGCCAAAGTGGAGAATCTACATTCCAGCCCCCGTTCATGGTTGCAAAAAGCTCCGGTGGACAATGGTACGCCAGTGCTTTGAGCAAGCGGGCATAGTGCCAGATGTTCCAAAAAGGATTGTCTGCTCCAGCCAAATACCGTTTGAAAGGTTGGATTAAAGCCAAACTTAAGGCCTCGTTCCAGGGCTGTGGATTGGCACACAATAGGTAGGTCGCTACGTGGTCTTCTTCTAGCAAGTAGGCTTGTTTTTGTAAAAAAGAAGGCAATAATTTGTGCAGCGAAGCCGCTGGCAGTACCTGCAGGAGGTGTCTCCCCGTAGAAGTTTGCCAACTGCTGGCGTTTGGCTGATTCAGCCACCACTCGGCCAAGGCCTCTTGCCATACCAGGTCATGGTGCAACAAACTGGCATCCGTGAGCGCCTGTACCCAACTTTCTTCCCGATCCTGTTGGGCAAAAAGGGCAATGGTTTGAAGGGGTTCCAAGCCCCATTTGGTTTGCCAGAATTTCGGAGGCAAACGCCGCAGCAACTGAAACAACCAGGCACTGCGCTGGGTAAATGAGTAGGGTGCCTTGCCGCTGATTTCGACCCCATCTTTGCGCCAGGCCTCCGGTGCTTCTGCGGGTAAATTCAGGACAATTTTGGCGTCTTTCAGTTCGATACAATCTTGCAAATAGCCCAGGTAACGCTGTATCAGCCCTGAATTGGGGATGCACGCCAGGAGTTCAGCAGCCATTTGTCGGGTTTCTTTGCGGCGTTCTTGTAAGCAGTTTTCCAAAAAAACTTCATCGCCGGAATTCAATCCATGGCTGAGTTCTGCCAATAAAGCCGCCTTTTGAGCAGGGTCTTCATTGTCCCAGCTGCTTTGTAATTGATTGAGCCCCAATGCCGCATCCTGCTTGCGCATGCTCCGCAAAAGCGCCAGGCGTGCTGCACCAGTGCTGGTGCCCCATGCTGCATGCTCGCGCACATCACTCAAGGGGCGCCACAAGGGGTTTTGTTGCAACAGCCACTGCCCCCGCCCGCCAATGGCAGGCCCAATCGTATCCCATAACTCGGAATCACTCAAACTCCGTTGAATGAGAGCGGGTAGTGCTTCGCGCGGCAATACCTGTTGTGCTTGCAACAACAATTGTACCCACTCTACCAGTGCATCGCTGTATTTGCCCTCCAGAATTTCCTGCAAACAACGTGCTGATGCCACGCTGCACTCCAACTCTTCCTTTTCAGCAGCTTCCATTGCAGGCAATTCGCCTTTCCATTGCTCCAGGGAAAATCCTGCTCGCCGCCATTGCCGGAAGTAAACCAAGGCGGCGGCAGCTGATTTTTCTGGATTCTCATTCAGCACAACATCAGCCTCTTGCAAGTACTGTAGCAAGTCCTCGCTCAAAGGCGTTCGGTCAGTACCTAAAAGCAATAAAGTTTGCAATTCTTCTAAATGCTTCATTTTTAGCCCAACTTAAAATAATCCATAAATTTATCCTTATTATTGTCAATAGATTAGGGGCGATAAAAAAATAAGTGCTCATTTTGCCAAAGGATTAGATAAGTAAACGGTTCATTTCAAGTGTCTTATCTGATCCTTTGGCTCAAGAAAAATGAGCACTTATTTTTGCCCCACTACTTAGTACGCAACATGGATTACCATCGCCTTTTTGATTTGTTTAGCTATCAGGAAGCTCGTTTTCCAAACGAGGCCGCTTTAGCCTATAAACGGCAAGGGCAAAGGATTGTCTTTTCAACCAGTGATTGCTTACGCAAGATAAACCAAGTCAGCGCATTTTTACTACGCCTGGGCTTAAAGCCTGGCGATCGGGCCGCAATTATTGCCCGGCATGGCAGTCCATTTTGGAATTTTTTAGACCAGGGCATGCAGCAAATTGGGGTGATTGTGGTGCCGCTGCATGCCACATCTGGACTCGATGAATTGCGTTTCATTTTGCAAGATGCCCAGGTTCGGGTTTGTTTTACCGATACCGAAGACTTATACACCAGCATTCATTCACTCCAGGCGGATACTGCGCTGGAGTGGGTTATCCCTTTTTATCCGCTGCCCGAGATCAATCCATCGATGCAGGAGTTGTTGATTGACCCAACTTTTGCCGAACTGTCAACCATTGGCGAGTTGAAAGAAAATATTGCCGAAGGCGACCTAGCCACCATCATTTACACCTCCGGCACTACGGGCAAACCAAAAGGGGTAATGCTTTCACACCTAAACATCATCAGCAACATCAAATCTACTATTGCTTTACTTCCAGTCCACTGCGACCACCAAACCTTGAGTTTTTTGCCGCTCAGCCATATTTTTGAACGCATGGTCGTTTACATCTACATCGCGGTAGGTGCCAGTGTAACCTATGCCGAGGGGCAGGAGCAATTGTTGAGCAACCTGCGCGAGGTGCGGCCTCATTTTATCACAGCCGTACCGTTGATCATCGAACGTTTGGTGGAACAAATCATGGCGCATGCCCGCAAGGGGCCTTTGTGGCGCAGAAAAATTCTGAAATGGGCCATCCAGTTGGGCAAAAATTATTACGATGGCAAACGGCAACCCTTGGTCTATTGGTTGCGTTTGAGTTTGGCGCGAATCCTGGTTTTTAACCGCTGGCGCAAGATGTTTGGCGGCCGCATCGAAGGAATTGGAGTCGGCGCAGCGGCCCTGAATCCCGAATTGGGGCGTTTGTTTTCGGCAGCAGGCTTAAAAGTACGGGAAGGCTATGGACTTACTGAAACGTCTCCAGTCATTGCGTTCAACCGCTTTGAGCCCGGGGGATCCCGTTTTGGTACAGTAGGAATACCCATTCCAGGAGTTGATCTGCGCATTGTCAACCCCGACGAAGAAGGTGTCGGCGAGGTACAGGTTAAAGGCCTCAATGTGATGCTCGGTTATTATCAACAACCTGAATCAACCCAGGCGGTAATGACTGAAGACGGTTGGTTGCGTACCGGCGACTTAGGCCAGTGGGTACACAAACGTTTTTTAAAAGTCAAAGGTCGGCAAGATGATATGTTTAAAACTGGTGCGGGAAAGTTCATTGCACCGGAAGCCGTGGAAAAACACCTGTATCAATCCGATTTCATCCAGCAATGCCTGGTAGCCGGAGCCAGCAAACCGGGGCCTTTTGCGCTGATTGTTCCCCGTTTTGACAAACTGGAAGAATGGTGCCGAGCCCAAAAAGTACATTGGACTGCCCCACAATTTATGGTATTGAATCCCAAAGTGCAGCGTTTTTTCAAACAGGAACTAGAACGCCTGAACCAAGGTTTACCTCCGTATCAACAGGTACAGCAGTTTTTACTGCTGCACGAAGCCTGGACAGAGCAGAGTGGCGAAATGACCGCTACCCTCAAGCTACGCCGCAAAAAAATTCTAGCCACTCACACCAAAAGCATTAACGAACTTTATAGCTAAATTCATGAGAACTCTACATCTTTTAACCCAATCATTTTTTGTATTCACCCTGCTATTTTTGGCAAGAACTGTCCAAGCTCAGGAAGCATCCAAACCTGCAGTCGTGAGCAAAGGCATCAGTTGGTTTGACCAGTTGATGCAAGAAGACAGTGTGGGCGCTTTGGAAATCCGCTTGGAAACGGATCTGAAAGCCCTGATGAAGGGGAAAGCCGATGAAAAATACCAGACAGCCGTCTTAAAATACAAAAATCAGGCTGGCGAAGAAAAAGTGTACACTGCCGAAGTACGCCCCCGAGGCAAAACCCGCAAAGAAATCTGCTTACATCCACCCATCAAGTTAAAAATTAAAAAATCAGTCTTGACTAGCGAAGGTTACTTGCCTCACAACGAGATGAAAATCGTGTGGGAGTGTAAACCATCCGGCGCTTTTGAACAATTTATTTACAAAGAATACCTGGCTTATCGCTTGTACAACCTGATTACGCCGGCCAGTTTTCGGGCAAAAATGGTTAAAATCAATTTAGTCGACACCAATAATCCTGAAAAAGTAACCGAAAAAATTGGCTTCATCGTGGAAGATGAAGAACAAGTGGCTGAGCGCCTGGCTAGTACTTTAATGGAAGAAAAGCCCACGGATGCTCGCCAGTTTGCCCGGCAGCACTTTCTGAATTTTGTTTTTTATGAATACATGATTGGCAATACGGATTGGGCTTTTGGCAATAGCCACAATGCCCGTTTTTTTCAACATGCTTCCACCAAAAAAGTCATTCCCGTTCCATATGACTTTGATTATTCAGGCCTGGTCAATGCGCCCTATGCAATACCCCATGAGTCTTTACCCATCAAAGAAGTGCGCGAACGGTATTTTAAAGGCGGATCCGTTGCTTCGCCAGAAGGGGCAATGTTGCGCAAACATTTTTTACAAAGCAAAACCGTCGTACTGGATTTTATCAAAAAACTCGACTTCCTGGACAAATACCACAAGGATGATGTACTTCAATACATCACTGATTTTTACAAGGAAATTGAAGACGAGCGTCAATTCAATCGAATCATAAATCCGTAGGAAAAAGGTTTTAGATAAAAGTTGGTTCGATTCAAGTAGAAAAAATCCAGTTTTTCCAAACAATCTTTTATTTTTGGAATTTACATAAAGGATAATTCTGCCAAACATCCAGATAAACCAACTTTTTATGGAACCAACGAGGTTGTGCGACTTGATTCACTATCAGGCGGCTAATTTCCCATTGGAGCGTGCTTTTGGGCACCGTGTCAATGGGGAATGGAAATACTACAGTACTCAGGAAATCATTGACTTGGGCAACAAGGTGAGCCGGGGATTGCTCAAATTAGGGCTAAAAAAAGGGGATCGGATCGCTGTTGCCGTTACCCAAAACCGCCCAGAATGGACCATACTCGACGTGGGGATTCAGCAAATTGGGGCGATTAATGTCCCGGTTTATGCCACCATTACGACCGAGGATTACACCTATATTTTTAACGATTCTGAATCCAAATACTGCTTCGTTGGCGGGGGTGACCTGTACGAAAAAGTCAAAGCGGCGCAAGCTCAGGTTCCTTCTTTGAAAGAAATTTACTCTTTTGATGAAAAAGAAGGCCAGCCTTTTTGGGAAACGATATTTGCTGAGGATGGGCAAGCCGAAGTAGATGCACTAAGGGCACAAATCAAACCCGAAGAGCTCGCAACCATTATTTACACCTCTGGCACCACTGGTGTCCCCAAGGGTGTGATGCTTTCACACGACAACATCATCAGCAACATCATGGCCGGAAAAGGGGCTTTCCCTTTTGTAGCTGGCGATACGGTCATCAGCTTTTTGCCCATTTGCCACATCTACGAAAGGGTAGTCAATTACCTCTATACCCTCTTTGGCGTTTCGGTAACTTTTACCGGCACCGACAATCTTGGCGGCGAACAGGGCGACCTGATGGCGGTAAAACCCCATTTTTTCACCACAGTGCCCCGCCTGTTGGAAAAGGTTTACGAACGCATCTACAACAAAGGGCTGGACTTGACTGGCGTGAAGAAAAAATTGTTCTTCTGGGCGCTCAAATTAACCGAGGACTACCATTACGAATACAAACCCAAGGGCTGGAAAGCCATCCAATGGAAAATAGCCGATAAACTCATCTTCAGCAAATGGCGGGCTGCCCTGGGTGGCAATCTCAAGGGCATCACTACAGGTGCAGCGGCTTGCCCACGGCGAATTGCTCAGGTTTTTTCTGCTGCGGGTATCCCCATCCGGGAGGGGTATGGATTGACCGAGACCTCCCCAGTAATCACCCTGAATTTGTTTGAGCCTGGAGGTGCCTTATTGGGTTCGGTCGGCCCCGTAATTGACCGCGTTGAAGTCCTAATCGACGAATCGGACAACATTTTCCGCCCAGGAGAAGGAGAAATTCTTACTTACGGCCCCAATGTCATGATGGGCTATTACAACAAACCCGAGGCCACTGAAGCCGTTATGAAAACCATCAATGGCAAAACCTGGTTTTGTACCGGAGATGTAGGCAAAATGGTGGATGGCCCCGGCGGGAGAAAGTACCTGCAAATCACGGATCGCAAAAAAGAATTGCTCAAAACCTCCGGCGGCAAATACGTAGCCCCCACCCCTATCGAGAGCAAGTTCCGCGAAAATTTCCTCATCGAACAGATGATGGTCATCGGTGAGCAGCGCAAATTTGTTTCCGCACTCATCGTTCCTGCTGAACCCGCGCTCAAAGATTGGTGTGATGAACATCAGGTGGCATGGACAACTTTCCCGGAAATGCTTCATCATCCCAAGGTGCTTGATAAATTTCAACACATTGTGGATGAAATCAATCCAAGTTTCAGCCACATTGATCAAATCAAAAAATTCCGCTTGTTGGACAAAGTATGGGAACCCGTCAAGTCCGACGGCACCGAGGCCGAACTGACGCCAACCATGAAGCTCAAGCGCAGGGTAATTTTAGAGAAGTACAAAACGGAGATTGAAGACATTTACGCGGAGTAATCAGCCGTCAGCCGTCAGCTATCAGCCAGATTGCAATTTAACGCCATCTGACGGCTGATAGCTGACGGCTGACAGCTTACTGCGGCGGCAGCAACGCGTAATTGCGGTTGTACAAATACACGCACATCGCAACAAAAAGTACAAAAAAGATAAAGAAATACAGTACGCAGTATCCCTTTCGTCCAACGTTTTCTATTTCAGACATTGTTTAGGCAGTTTTGAGTGAATGAAAACTTGCGCCTGCAAAGATGGTAAAATAGTTGAAGAGTTGAAGGGTTGAAGAGTTGAAAAGTTAAAGAGCGCTAGAAATTGGAGTTTCTCTGCACTATTTCAACGCTTCAACCCTTCAACTTTTTAAGTAATTTCTTTTGATTGTCAATGCAAAATCTTACCTTTGCGGCTCAAATTTCAATTCATCACTAAATCCCACCTTTCGTGGGAAGAAATGCATTTTATGATTGACGAAAAAGACGGCATCGAGCAAGAAGAGCTAGGTGCTCAAGATCAGGTGGAGGAAACTGCTGTAGAAAGCACACCCGAAATCGTAGATCAAGTGGAAGAAGTAGCTGCTGTAGCTGAAGAACCTGCTGAAGTAGCCGCTGAAGTGATTGAAGAAACCGTAGCAGTGGCTGAAGAAGTAGCTGCTGAAGTGGTAGAAGAAACCGCTGAAGCAACTGCTGAGGTAGTTGAAGAAACTGTAGCGGTGACCGAAGAGGTAGCCGAAGTAGAAGCAGCAGCTGAGGAAGCCCTGGAAGAAGTAGCAATCGAACCTACTCCTGAACCAGTGGTCATCATCAAGAGCATCAAACTTGAGCCAGAAGCAACTACTGGTGAAGACGACGATGAAGATGAACTGGATGAAGAATTGCTCTTCATGACTGGTTTTGACCCCAACACTGCACACGATGAGTTTGACTGGAGCATCACCAACAAAGGTGGCGCCGTTTATTCTGAGGAAACAACCAAAGAATACTTGACCCAGTACGAGTCTACCATGAATGCTGTGGTAGAAAGCGAAATTGTGAAAGGACGGGTTACCTCACTACATGGTGGCGACGTAGTACTGGACATCAACTACAAGTCGGATGGTCTGGTGCCACTTTCTGAATTCCGCGACTCCATCGATCTCAAAATTGGAGATTTTGTAGAAGTTTACGTGGAGCAGCAGGAAGACTTGCGTGGCCAATTGGTTCTTTCTCGCCGCAAAGCAAAACTGCTGCGCGCTTGGGAAAGCATCGTAGATTCTTACGAAAACGGTACCGTGATCAAAGGTACGGTCATTAGCAAAACCAAAGGTGGTCTGATCGTAGACTGCAGTGGTTTGGAGACCTTCTTGCCTGGTTCACAAATCGACATCAAGCCAATCATCGATTACGATTCATACGTTGGCAAAAACATGGAGTTCAAGGTGGTTAAGATCAACGAAACCATCAAAAACGCCGTGGTATCTCACAAGGCACTCATCGAAAGCGACCTCGCCGAGCAACGCGAAGCCATCATTGCCAGCCTCGAAAAAGGTCAGGTATTGGAAGGTATCGTCAAGAACATCACCGACTTCGGTGCGTTCCTCGACTTGGGCGGCGTAGACGGTCTGCTCTACATCACCGATATCTCTTGGGGCCGCATCAGCCACCCAAGCGAAGTACTCGGCCTGAACCAAAAGATCAGCGTAGTAGTACTGGACTTCGACGAGAACAAGAAGCGTATTTCTTTGGGCTTGAAGCAATTGCAACCACACCCATGGGAAGTACTCGACAACACCATCTCCGAGAACTCTATCGTTAAAGGTAAGATTGTCAACATCGAAGATTACGGCGCATTCCTCGAAATCCAACCGGGCGTAGAAGGTTTGATCCACGTTTCAGAAGTAAGCTGGAGCAATCAACCGATCAACGCACGCGAATTCTTCAAGTTGGGTCAGGAATACTCCGCAAAAGTTGTTACCGTTGACCGCGATGAGCGCAAGATGTCACTCTCTCTCAAGCAGATGGCAACTGACCCTTGGAGCGAAATCGAAAACCTGTTCCCAATCAACAGCCGCCACACTGGCGAGGTCAAAAACCTCACTCCTTATGGCGTGTTCATCGAGCTGCAGGAAGGCATCGGCGGTATGGTACACATCTCCGACCTGAGCTGGACTAAACGTTATGGTCACCCATCCGAGTTTACAAAGGTTGGTGAAAAAATTGACGTTGCAATCCTCGATATCGACAAGGACAACCGCAAATTGTCACTGGGCCACAAACAATTGGAAGAAAACCCATGGGATACTTTCGAAAATGTATTCCCTGTAGGTTCTTACCACGAAGCTACCGTATTGCGTCGTGACGACCGCGGTGCCATCGTTCAATTGCCTTATGGTTTGGAAGCTTTTGCGCCAATCAAGCACATCCGCAAAGAAGACAACAACCTCGCTGAAGTAGACGAAGTACTGACCGTGAAGGTGATTGAATTCAACCGCGATGACAAGCGTATCCTCGTTTCTCACCTGCGTTACCTCGAAGACATCCGTCGTGAGGCTGATGAGCAAGTGAAAAAAGTGAAGGACGATGAGCGCAAAGTAACCCGCACTGCCGTTAAAAAGCAGCAGGACAGCATCGAACGTTCTACGCTAGGCGATCTGGAAGGATTGGCTGCACTGAAGGAGCAATTCGAACAGCAGCAACAACAGATCAATACTACTAAAGAAGATCAGGAATAAAATCCTGATGGAGATAAAAAAAGGCCTCATCGTGGTGATCCACGGTGGGGCTTTTTTGTTTTCAAAAAGTTAATCCCCTAGCATCCCAATCCTCAAATCCCTATTTTTGAATCCATGATTTTCTCTAGCAAACTCCTCCTCTTCGGCGAACACACCATCCTGCGCGGCTCAGCAGCCCTTGCACTGCCCCTCCCCCTTTTCAGCGGCAAATGGGCTTACACCACGCCAGAAACTGCGCCTGCATTGCAACGCAACCTCGCCGAATGGTGTCAATACTTGGCCGAGCAGCAGTCCAACGGGGCGCTGGAAATGGAAATGGAACTGGCGCGTTTCAGCGAGGACTTGGCCGCAGGTTTGTATTTTGACAGCAATATTCCCAATGGCTATGGAGCGGGCAGTTCAGGGGCTTTGTGTGCGGCCTTGTATGCACGCTACGCCCTCCAGCCGATTGGGCGCGGGGATGAGGCACTTTATCCCGAACTTAAACGAGTTTTGGGGCAAATGGAGAGTTTTTTCCACGGTTCCAGTTCTGGTACCGATCCTTTGATCGTTTATTTGAACCAACCAGTCTTGCTACAAGCCAACGGCACGATACAAACCGTTGAAGTGCCCGACTGGCCAACTGCAACGAGTGGCTTCCAGTTTTTTTTACTGGACACCGACATTCAACGCAGCACCGCACCATGGGTAAACTTGTTTTTGGAGCGCTGCACCGAAGCGGCATACCTCCAAAGCATCCAACTGGAAATGATTCCCCTTACGGCACACGCCATCGAATCATTCCGGGCTGGCAACTGGGTAATTTTATTTGACTGGTGGAAAAAAATCAGCACCCTGCAACAAATCCATTTTGCCCCCATGATTCCACAATCCTTCCAGGCATTATGGGCAGAAGGGCTAAACACCGGGCATTTTGCCCTCAAATTGTGCGGGGCAGGCGGCGGCGGCTTCCTGCTGGGCATGGGCGAAGCTGAGCATTTACCGCCCAAGGCCATAATCTTGAAGTGAAATGTGAAGAACAATCATACTTTTCACTTTTCACTTTTCATTTTTCACTTTTCATTTTTCACTTTTCACTTAAAAAAACGTACTACTATGAAAAAAGCATCTTTGATTTTAAGCTTTGCGTTGATCGCAGCCATCCCATTGTTCATGGCCCTGAGCCCCAAGGCTGAAAAACCTGCTGCCAATGAATGGCGGGTAGTAACCGTGGTAGAATCTGTGGTACCCGGCAAACTGGGGCGCTCCAAAGTACTCACCATGGATAGCAATGGCGCTACCTCCGAAGTCGAAATCCAAAACATCTTCAGTTTAACGGGCATCAATTTTGCCAATTTGCAAACCAACAACCGCAGCGTTACCGATCTTTTAGCCAAAAACAGTGCCGATGGTTATGAATTGGTAGAAGTCGTACCCGGCAACTTTGGCGACAACAATTCACAGGGGATTTTTATGACCCGTTTTATTTTTAAGAAATAGGTCCGATTTTGGGCCCTGTAGAGACGTTGCATGCAACGTCTCTACGACACATCCCACATTTTTGCAATTTTTTGCAGGTAATCTTTCCCCTCAACACCCTCAATCATGTACGCAGGTAAGGACTCCACCCCAAAACGTCCTGCCAGAACCCCTGTGGTCAGCGCCGCCAGGGAATCCACATCCCCACCCAAATAAACCGACTTTTTTAAGGCTTCAAATGCATTACTGGCCTGCTTCAGGATGTACAAAACTGCACCTGCTGTATATTTTGAATCCGAAGGCAAACCCTTGATGCCTGGTAAAAAATAAGGCTCTTGAATTGGCTGAGGCCCACAAAGCAGAGCAAATTCAGCATCACCCAACTCCTCATAGGCCGGGAGTTCGTCCACTGCTTGCAGGTAGTTTTGATAACCCTCATCCAGTTCTATTTTCTGCAAACAATAAGGAATCAATCCATCGGCAGTTCCATTTTCCACTAAAAAATGCCGCGCTGCCCGGGCCACAATTTGGGAAGACTGTACCGCTTGGGCATTAGGGTGGGTGGCTAAGGCATTGATGGCCGCATATTGGTTGACCAATTCTTCTGCTACCAGACCAAAAGGAATCGCCCGCATGGCTGGAGCATTGCCCGGATTGGGGCGGTGGCGCTGAAAATCGCGAATCTCTTCCAAACTCAGTCGCCCTTCGTAATACCAGGCCATCGAGCCGTGGCCGTTGCGGCCATATCCCTTGCGTTGAAGGCCCTCGCGGTATTCAGCCTCCCAATGGTCTACCAGGAGCTGTTCAGTGATGCCTTGACCACTGCACAGGGCTTTGAAGGAACCAATGGTCATTTCCGTATCGTCGGTGTAATCCCAGGCTTGGTAATGGGCGGTAAAAGCTGTCAATTTTTCGGGCGCAACCGGGATGTGCTCCCGCACATTGATGAAGTGGGCAAAATCGACGTGCTGGCGAATCCAGTCGCGATCCTGGAATTCGAGGCCAGCGGCGTAGGCGTCACCGATGGCGAGGCCGAGGAGGAGGTCAAGGCTGCGCTGTTTCATCCAAATCCTTAAGAATTCGCGCTGTAATTTCATCTATCTTCCCCAAACCATCAATGTCGGTCACCTCAACTTTGGTTTTGAAATAGGCTATCGCAGGTCGGGTTTCTGCTTCAAAAATGCGAATACGTTTGAAATGGGTTTCGGGGTCATCATCGTCTTTACGCGCGGATTCTGCTGCCCTTTTTTTCGCCCGCACTAAAAGCTCATCACTAGGCACTTCAATGTTGATGACCTTGGCAATTTGCAGCCCTTTTTTATCCAACATTTCCAGCAATGCATCTACTTGTGGAACTGTGCGCGGATAGCCGTCCAGGATAATTCCTGTTTCCTGACGGTTTTCTTCAATCATGTCTTCTATCAACTCCAGCATCATGGAATCTGGCACCAAATTTCCTTGCTCTTCGTAAGCTTTCATGACTAATGCACGTGAAGTTTCTTGCTTCTTTTCCTCTCGAATTCGATCACCAGTGGAAAGATGTTTATAGCCCAAATTCTTTTTAAGCGCTGCACACTGCGTTCCTTTTCCAGAATAGGGTGGTCCTGTAACGACTAGAATTTTCATATTGAAAAAGTGTTATTTTGAAAATTTCAGCTCCGTAAGCTCGCTCAATTTTTGCTCCTCTGCTTGACTTAGTCCAATCACGATGCGTAGTTCTCCCTCAGTCCAATAAAATTGATAGTCCTTATCACGTAATTGGTTATTCAGGTAGCGGATAATCTGCTCAACATTTTCCCAAGGTCGGTCTTGGCGCAATGCGATTTTATGGAGATTAGACGCTTTTTTGAACGTCAATAAAAGATTGCCATTGGAGTCCCAGTCTTCTACTACTTCCTGCGCCTCAAACTTTTCTTCCGAGATTCGTTCCAATCTTTGAAGCAAGCGAACATACGTTTTTATCCCACCTGCGGTTTCCGTTTCTATCAAATTTCTAACATTACACGCTTTATCTGTATCTAGTTCAATACAGCGTTCATGATCTATATTTCCATTGGCTGGGTTCACAAATGCTTCCGCGTAAATGATTCCATGGCTTTGCACCAGGGCGCGCCCGATAGCGATTTCGGTTGCTTCAGCAGAATCGACCTGGTGTTTTTTAAACAAACCAGCTTGCTGCAATAACTTCACTTCTTTTTTTAGGTCTTCAATTGGCATTATTGTTCCATGAAAACTACCCATTACTCTATCCATGTAGTAATGCCAGGCCAATAAAATCAGTAAGATCGGCAACAGATAGCTCAATAAAAGTACAGACAGGCGAAAATCAGGATGGGAGATATTTAGAATCCCTAGTAAAATATACCTTGATGCGATGAAAAAAATCCCCAATAATAAACCCAGCTTTAATTTATCAATCAATCCTGCGGGATAAGATCGCCAACCTGGTACGATTGAAGTGCCAGAAATTTCCATGGTCATCAACAAAATCAAAAAGATGCCCAATGAGAGCAAAGCACCATTCCAAATGAGTTCTTTGTACATGATTTAATTTTACTTTTCAACCAAATTTTTAATAATACAAACGGCGTGAGCAGCCCATCCGTTCCACTCACGCCGTTCTATTTTCTATCGAATTTACACCTTTTGAAAAATCACCGTAGCCAGCGGTGGCAAGGTCAACTCAATCGAGTGCTCTTGGCCGTTCCATTCCTGCTTGTCGGCTTTGATGGTACCATTGGGGTGATCCCCGGTGCCGTTGTAGATTTTGGCATCACTGCTGAGTACCTCTTTCCACTTGCCTGCCGCAGGTACCCCAACGCGGAAGCCCTGGCGGGTTGTAGGAGTGAAATTGCATACGACCAGCAAGTTTTCCTCCGCTTTTTCGCCTTTGCGCAGGTAAGCCAGCACACTGTTTTCCCAGTCACCATGTTCTACCCATTCAAAACCTTCCGCGTTAAACTGTTTTTCATACATCGCCGGGTAGTCGGAATAAAACTTGTTAAGGTCGCGTACCCAGGCTTGAACCCCTTTGTGCGGGCCAAATTCGAGCAACCACCATTCCAGGCCGCGCTCGATGCTCCATTCGCTGGTTTGACCAAACTCGCCACCCATGAAGAGCAGTTTCGTGCCAGGATGCGTATACATGTAGCCGTACATCAGGCGCAAGTTGGCAAAACGTTGCCACTCGTCGCCGGGCATGCGGTCAATCAGCGGGCCTTTGCCGTGTACCACCTCATCGTGTGAGAGAGGCAACATGAAGTTTTCGGTAAAGGCGTAGATCAAACTGAAGGTAATTTCCCCGTGGTGGTACTTGCGGTGGATGGGATCCTTTTTGAAATAATCCAGCGTATCGTGCATCCAGCCCATCATCCATTTTTGGCCAAAACCCAATCCGCCCGCATAAGTAGGTTGGGATACCCCCGTCCAAGCGGTTGATTCTTCCGCAATGGTGATGGCATCGGGGAATTCCCGGTAAGTCATCGTATTGAATTCGCGCAGGAAGGAAATGGCTTCCAGGTTTTCCTTGCCACCTTGGGGATTCGGAATCCACTCCCCTTCTTCACGGGAATAATCCAGGTAAAGCATCGAGGCTACGGCGTCTACACGCAGGCCATCCACATGGAAACGATCAAGCCAAAACAGGGCGTTCGACACCAGGAAGTTGCGCACCTCATTGCGGCCAAAATTGTAGATCGCGCTCTTCCAATCCGGGTGAAAACCCTTGCGTGGATCCTCGTGCTCGTACAAGTAGGTGCCATCAAATTCGGCCAAACCATGCGCATCAGTCGGGAAATGGGAAGGAACCCAGTCTAGAATGACACCAATGCCGCCCTGGTGCAGTTTATCAACCAAATACATGAAGTCTTCCGGGGTGCCGAATCGACTGGTGGGCGCAAAATACCCGGTCACTTGATAACCCCAGGAAGGGAAATACGGGTGCTCCATCACGGGCAGAAACTCCACGTGGGTGAAGTTCATTTCTTGCAAGTATTGCACCAAATCCACGGCCAATTCGCGGTAGCTCAGCGATTCGTTGCCATTCTTTTTCCAGGTGCCCATGTGTACTTCGTACACGGAGTAGGGTTGGGGTTTGCCTGCTTTGTCCTGGCGCTGTTTGAGCCAGTCCTGGTCTTGCCAGCTGTAGTCATTTTCCCAAACAATCGAGGCGGTTTTAGGAGGTACTTCCCAAAACAAGGCATAGGGGTCACCTTTTTCTACATGCCGTCCATTTTGCGAATGGATGTGGTATTTGTACAGGGTGCCTTTTTCCAGTCCAGGAATAAATCCTTCCCAGATACCCGATCCGTCCCAACGCGAGGTGAGGGGATGTTCTTGAGTGTTCCAAAAGTTGAAGTTGCCAATCACCGAAACAGACTGTGCATTGGGTGCCCATACGGAAAAGTACACTCCTTTTTGGCCATCGACTTCGATCAAATGGCTACCCATTTTTTCATAAATCCGAAAATGAGTGCCTGATTTGAACAGGTAAATATCGTAGTCTGTAAAAAGGCTGTGGTTGATTACCTTACTCATACATGCAGAGATTGGAGGCTTCGACAGACCAGGGCCTGCCGTTACTGATGGAAAAAGCGAATGGTACAAAATGAATGAAAAGAGAGAGGTAATACAATTTGATTGTACCCTGACCTGATCTTTGTTTCATACCCTAGCAAAAATAGCAAGGTAATGCTAAAAGAGAAGTGATCTGAAAAAAAAAACGCAGCATTACCAAATAAAGTAATGCTGCGCTGGAAAAACCCCTGGAAGTAATTACTTCTTGGGTGTTTCCTTTGCTTTAGATTTTGCAGGTGCCTTGGTGGTTTTGGCAACAGTAGTAGTGGTTTTAGCCGGAGCTTTAGCTTTGGCAGGAGCTTTGGGGGCTTCTTCCTTGGCCGCAGCGGCAGGCTTTTCAGCTTTAGGGGCACCAGTTGCTTTAACTTTTTTGCCACCATCTGCTTTGCCGGTCAATTCACCGTCAACTACTGCGGATACAGAAACCAAAGAGTTGGTGATGCCATCAAAAGGAGAAGGCACATAAGCGTCGGCAGCCCAATCGTTTTCCCAACGTTCGTTGTTGATCGCGTAGCGGAATTCGTAGTTGGCACCCAGGGCCAATTCAATCGATGCAGTATACTCCGTTTTGCCAGCCTTCATAAGGAGGCCGCTTTCCCAGGTCCAGCTATTGAAGTCGCCCAATACGCGAACTTCAGCGCCATCTTGAACAGCAGCGCTAGGCAAAGAGAAAGTAACTTTACAAACTTTTTTCGTTTTGGAATAATCCTTCTTCAACATGTCATTTGGTATTTGTGGTTGAATGAATCTATGATTTTGTTGCGATCTATGTAGATGATGTAATGGTGCAACAACAGTAATTGCAGGGCAAATTTAGGAGCTATTATTTTGATTTTCAAAGCCAAAGGCTTATTTTCTTATTTACTAGACGCTAAATGATCCGAAAAAACATCTGACAATTACGCATTTCTTGAAATAATATTTATCTGGATGCAAAAAAATATGTGGCTTTTTTGGAAGGGATGTGATTCAACCGAATAATCAATGGAAATGAAAAAGTGAAAAAAAATGTGATTTAGCTGAAAAAATGAAGAGTTGAGCAGGTTGAGGCTGCCGCAAACGACAGATTTTCAACTTTCTCAACTCCTCAACTACTTTAGAACTTACCGTTCTCGTAAAACTGCAAAATTATTTTCCAAATCAAGTGCCGGTATTTAGCCGAGATCAGGTTGCCATTCGATTGGGTCAGGTTGTTTTTTGCCAAAATGTATTCTGAAGTATTGGCCGTTCCTGCGGTAAAACGTTTTTCGAACAAGCGTACGTTTTCTGTTTGCGCCGACACTTGTTGTTCAGCCGCTTTCCATTGCTCCTGGGTCGCCCGGTGGTTTTGTACGGCTTGTTCTATCTCGCTGCGGAGCTGGTTTTTTACATCAGCCAGGTTATTTTCGGCAATGTTTTCGTTGATTACAGCCCGTTGTACCTGTTGCTGGATGGCACCTCCCCGAAACAAGGGCAAACTCAAGCCAATGCTCATGCTACCGTTGCGGGTGGCGTCTAACTGCGAAAAGTAAGCCTCGGTGCGTGTGCTGGTGAAAAATGCGCCGTAATTTCCCTGAAAATTGATGCTGGGGAAAAAATTAGAACGTGCAGCTTCAACCCCTTTTTGGGCACTTAAAATGCGCAATTGGGCTCCTTGCACTTCGGGCAGGCTGGCTTCTGCTTTTTGTAAAAGCATTGCCGAGGCCATGGCATCAGCCGGACTGTTGATCGTTTGGATGAGGTTGGCATCCAATTGGGCGTTCATGTCCACTGGCTGGTTCATTTGTTGGAAGAGGTTGACCTTGGCAAGCTCGGCATTGTTGCGGGCACTTACAGCGTTGAATTCCTCATTGGCCATCTGCGCTTTGAGTTCGTATACCACCATTTCGTTGGCCACTCCTGCGGCTACCCTCTTTTGAGCCAGCTCAATCTGCTGGCGGGTAGCGTTGGCTTGCTCCTGGGCAACGCGAAAAAGCTCCTGATTGGCCAGGGCATTGAGGTAAAACGTGATGATGTTGCGCCGAATCAGGTTTTTGCTGGCTTCCACATCTTTGATGCCCGCCTGAATGGCTTGCTTCTGTTGTTGTCCCTGGTATTTTAGCCCAAAACCATTAAAAATAGGCACTGACAGGTTCAAACCATAACCATTGCTGAGAAAAACTTCATCGATGCGTTGGTTGGTGTTGACGTCGATGCTCCGGCCAAAGTTGAAGTTTTGGCCAAAATTCAGGCTCAGGTCGGGCATTTGTTGCGCCCGGATTTGCCGCAATGACACTTCAGCCAAATCGAGTTGGTACCCCGAGTTTTTGATTTGCAGGTTGTTTTCCAGGGCAATGCGCATGCAGTCGTCCAGGCTCAGGGTGCTTTGTGCTGTGTTTTTTGAGGCTCCGAGGCTGAGTATAAAGAGCGCCAAAAGTATGTTTTTCATAAAAGAATATTTTGGGGTTGAGAAGTTGAGGAGTTGAGGAGTTGAGGCTACCGCAAGCGATTTTGACAAAGTCCTTATCTAAGTCACTCGCGGCAGCCTCAACTTCTCAACTTCTCAACTCCTCAACTAACTTCACTTTGTAATTTTTTCCTCCCGCTCCACATGTCCATCCAACAAATGAATGATCCGCTGGGCATAAGCGGCATTTTTTTCGCTATGGGTCACCTGGATGATGGACACACCTTCTTCTTCGTTGAGCTTTTTGAAAATCTGCATGATTTCATCTGCTTGGGCTGATTGCAGGTTTCCGGTAGGTTCGTCGGCTAAAATCAGCTTGGGTTGGCCGATTAGTGCGCGGGCAATACCCACGAGCTGTTGTTGCCCACCCGAAAGCTGATTGGGAAATAAATCCTTTTTAGCCACCATATTGAATCGATCCAGGATATCTGCTACGCGGCTTTTGCGCTCGGACCCGGACATTTTTTTGTACAACAGGGGAGTTTCCAGGTTTTCGTATACCGTTAGCTCATCGATCAGGTGGTATTGCTGGAATACAAAGCCGATGTAGTGCTTGTACAGCTCGGTGCGCTTTTTTTCCGAAAGTTTGTGTACAGGTTCGTCCAAAAAGTAATACTCTCCCCCACTGGGTTCTTCCAACATGCCGATGATGTTCAGCAGTGTACTTTTACCCGCCCCGGAAGGCCCCATGATGGAGACAAATTCACCTTCAAAAATATTCGCGCTGATGTCCTTGAGCACCCAGTTTTTCTGGATGCCACTGTTATGGTACTTAGCTATGTTTTTTAGTTGCAACATGTGTTGTATAAGTTGTAGTTGTCATTCATTTTTAATCGCAGTTACCGGGTTGGCCAGCGCAGTACGCAAGCTTTGGATGCTCACCGTGAGCAGGGCCAGTACAATCACACTAAGGCCCGCTGCTGCAAAAATCCACCATTCCACCTCAATCCGGTACGTGAATTTTTTCAGCCATTGTTCCATCAGGTACCAGGCAATCGGACTGGCAATCAGGATGGCCAACAAGACTGGCCGCAAAAATTCGGTCGACAGCAGGCTCATCACGTTGCCAACGGTCGCCCCCAATACTTTGCGGATGCCAATTTCTTTGGCGCGCCGAGCTGTGGCATAAGCAGCGAGGCCAAAGAGCCCCAAGCAAGAGATAAAGATAGCCAGTCCCGTAAAGATGCCAAACAGTTTGGCCATGCGGTCTTCGGCTTTGAAGAGGGTGTCATAAGATTCGTCCAGAAAGAAATATTCAAAGGGTTTGTCGGGGCAATGTTTTTTAAAGAGTTGGCTGATGGCGCTCATACCTGCCTGCAAATTTGGGGTATTTACTAAACGAACGTATAGAGTACCATATAAGTCTTCATTTTTAATCCACAAAGCTAGCGGAGTTGGTTTCATTACGCTTCCCAAGTCAAATTGAAAATTTTCCACCACTCCTCCCAATTCTCGGTTAAACAATTGTTGAGCTAAGTCCTTTACTCCATCACCAGAATTATAACCCAATTGTTTTGCCGCTTCTTGATTGATAACACAGGTATTATTTTGTGGTTTGGAACTGGTTTGCCGGTGGAGTTGTTCCCATTTTATCCCCAAAACTTCAAAAAAATGACTATCTACTTCTAAAATGTGCACTTCTACCTCATTATCATTGATGGGAGATTTCATAAAAGCCATAGAAGTTCCATCCCTAAATAAGGACATTGATGCAATTGCTGTGCCTTTGACTGCACTTAATTTTTCAATGCTATTCCTAAATTCGGTAAATCCACTTTGAGTGGGTAGGATCATTACAACTTGTTCTTTTTGAAACCCTAATGAACGGTTTTGCAAACACTGAAGTTGCTGATAGGTTACTATTGCAGCAATGAGCAACATGATAGATGCTGAAAATTGAAATGTCGTCATAAATTTTTTAAACCATACTTTGTCTCGGCCTCTGCCACTCCAAAGTCTCCCTTTTAATACTTCGGTTGGTTTGAAGTTAGACAAAAGTATTGCAGGATAGCTGCCGGAAAAAAAAATACAAAAAACCAACAAACAACCTAAGGGTATGGTTATCTGACGACTAAAGAAGAAACTGGAGTTTATATGAATCCCCAATTGTTCAAAAAATATTTTTTGTGAAAGAACAGCAAATAATAAGCCTAACCCAAAGGCAAGGCCAATGACAATTATCGATTCTAAATAAAACTGCCCAATTAGTTCTTTGCGTAGTGCTCCCATTGCTTTTCTAATTCCCACTTCTTTAGCTCTTTCGCTGGCTCGGGCAGTTGTGATGCTAACATAATTGAGCAGCGCCATCAAAATAACAATCAGCGCAATTAAGGAAAAGAGGTAAATTTTATTGAAACCAGCAATCAGTACTTGCCTCCCCTGTTGGAAGTGTAAGTTTTTTAAAGGACTTAATTCAAATTTTTTGGATTGAATTTCGGTATCGCTTATCTTTTCTTTTCGCCAAAATTCAGCAATTTTTTTTGGTATTTGTTGAATAGCATTCAGGTTAGAAAGCTGGTAGTAGGTTGTAAACGAGCCCATACCAATAAAATTTTCACTCAAATAAGCAGGATCGACAGACTCGTTGTAAACTAGTTTTTTGATGGCAATAAAGGATTCTATTGGCAGGATAAACTCATAATCAAGTGTAGAGTTAGAAGGTATATCCTTGAGTATGCCACTAATGGTAAATGGAAGTTTGCTATTGATGTACAAATGTGCTCCGATTACATCTGTTTTACCAAAATATTTTCTGGCCATTTTTTCAGTTATAACCACAGAGTTTGGTTGCGATAAGGCTGTTTTTGGGTTTCCAGCCAAAAAAGGAAAACTAAATACGGAGAAATAACTAGGATCAGCTAATACAACTTTGGACTCATGAAACAGGTGAGATGCATCCTTTTTTAGAACGACTTCAGCGTCACTAATGTGGTAAAGCCGAACATAATCATCCACTCCCGAAATTTTTTCCTTCATGGCTGGTCCCATGTAGGCCGACATCCCTGTTCCTCTAATCTCTTGCTTGTTAAAGGTAAAATTCACACTGAGTTGGTAAATCTTGTCAGCATTTTTATGAAAACGATCAAAACTCAACTCATGCCCCACAAAAACCAAAATCAGCATGCTTACCGCGATGCCTGCGGCCAGACCACCAATGTTGATTCCACTGTAAAACTTGTTGCGCCAGAGGTTGCGCAGCGCAAATTTGAGTTGGGTATACTGCATGGTCATTTGAGTTTGTGTTGCTCGCTGGAAACCCGTGGTTGGGACAAGCGCTGGTGCTTGTCCCTAACCCCAAAAACGGGCCAATTGCAACGAGATTAGTATGAAACAACAGTCAGCGTAAAATTCTTACAAGAGTCGGTGTCGAATGTAATACTGGATTAAAGTCACAGACCGTGCCAATTTTATAATCAACTGAAATTCAGTTTTTAAAAAAGATTTTTACCACAAAACCATGTTCACATCTGGACAGTTTGTGTCCGATTTCGGACACACAAACCTGGACACTAGCAAAACAAATTGGATTTGGCCATGCCCGAATATTCCCTAACTTAGAGGCGATTCAAAATCCTGTATCATGTCGCAATCCCGTCGCCAATTTTTACAAAATGCTACCCTGCTTGGAGCCGGGCAGACCCTGTATCCCTGGCTCGAACCTTGGGCCGATTTTAAACGCCACTTCAAGGTTGGAGCCTGTGATTGGTCACTTGGCAAAAGTGCCAATATTGAAGCTTTTGAACTGGCCAAAACCATCGGCTTGTCAGGCATTCAGGTCAATTTAGGCAATCTGGCCAACGACCTGCACCTGCGCCTCCCTGCCCTACAAACTCAATATCTGGCTGCAAGTAAAAGTACAGGGGTCAAAATCAGCAGCCTCGCCATCAGTGAGTTGAACAACGTACCGTATAAATCCGATCCCCGTACCGAGCAATGGGTATCGGATAGCATCGACGTAGCCCGAGCATTCGGCGTACGCGTCGTGTTGTTGGCTTTTTTTGTCAAAAACGACTTGCGCAACGACCCCGAGGGCATTCAGGAGGTAATTAAAAGATTGAAAAAAGTAGCCCCGAAAGCCGAACAAGCAGGTGTAACCCTCGGCATTGAATCTTATCTTACGGCCGAAGAACACCTGCACATCATGCGTGAGGTAGGTTCTCCAGCCATCAAGGTTTTTTACGACTTTCGCAATGCCGCCGATGCGGGCAACGATATTTATGCCGAACTCAAAACCCTGGGCAAGGAAAACATCTGCGAATTGCACATGAAAGAAAACCGCCTCTTGCTCGGCAAAGGTACCATCGATTGGCCACGGGTAGCGACTGCCCTACGCGAAATTGGCTACCGGGGCGACAACTGGATGCAAATCGAATGGGCCAAACCGGATGCTGAGGATGTGGTGCCGGCTTACCGGCACAATCTGGCGTATTTGAAAGATTTGTTTTGATTGAATTCCTGGCCGAAAGGCAAAGGATTGACGAACCCTCTAACCATTAAACCAAAACTACTTATGAATCGCATTTTTCTCTTCATTTTTCCACTAGTCTTGGGCCTATCCTGGCCGACACCCAGCCCTCAAGACCCCCTCAAACTCTACCTCCCCGACGACCTGGAAGTGACCCTCTGGGCCGAAAGCCCGATGTTCTACAACCCCACCAACATGGATGTCGACCTCAAAGGCCGAATTTGGGTCACCGAAGCGGTCAATTACCGCAACTTCAACAACGATTCTACCCGTTTTCTCCACCACCAAAAAGGCGACCGGGTGATGATCCTGGAAGATACCGATCAGGATGGCAAAGCCGATCGTTCCAAGGTATTTGTCGAAGACCCAGATCTGGTTTCACCGCTTGGCATTGCGGTGATGGGCAAATATATCCTGGTATCCTGCGCGCCCAACCTGATTGTTTATACCGATGAAGACGGCGACGATAAGCCGGACAAAAAAGAAATCCTGCTCACTGGTTTTGGTGGCAAAGACCATGACCACTCGCTACATTCCGTAGTGACTGGCCCTGATGGCAAGTGGTATTTCAACACGGGCAATGCCGGGCCACACCTCGTCAAAGACCGTGCGGGATGGAACCTCCGCTCCGGCAGTGTCTATACCGGCGGCACCCCTTACAACAACAAAAATGAAGGCAACCAACGCAGCGACGATGGCAAAGTCTGGGTCGGTGGTTTACAATTGAGCATCAACCCTGACGGTACTGGCCTGCGGGTATTGGGGCACGGCTTTCGCAACAGTTATGAAACTTACATCGACAGCTATGGCGACATGTGGCAAAATGACAACGACGACCAGGTGGTTACCTGTCGGGTTTCCTGGCTGATGGAAGGCGGAAATGCTGGATTCTTTAGCGCCGATGGCACCCGCTACTGGTCGGCTGACCAACGGCCTGGGCAGGAGATGTTCACGGCGCATTGGCACCAGGAAGACCCTGGTTTTATGCCTGCTGGCGACAATAGCGGTGCGGGCTCTCCAACTGGTGTAGTGGTCAATGAAGGGGATGGTTTGGGCGAAAAATACCGGGGCATGTTGCTCAGTGCTGATGCCGGGCGCAATGTCATTTTTGCCTATCAGCCCAAAGCCCAAGGCGCTGGTTTTGATTTGGGCAAAAGGCAAAACCTGCTGAGTTCCGTAGCCCAAGACGATGAAGGTTACGTTTGGAATAATCCGGAGTTCAAGGCCGACCTCAGCAAGTGGTTTCGCCCTTCTGATGTGATGATCGGTACCGATGGTGCCATGTATGTGGCCGATTGGTACGACCCCGTGGTGGGTGGCCACCAAATGAAGGACAGCATTGGTTATGGTCGCATTTACCGCATTACGCCCAAAGGCAAAAAACTGAGCGCACCCAAATTAGACTTACAAACCGTGGAAGGCCAATTGGCTGCTTTTCAAAATCCAGCGCCCAATGTGCGGGCGCAAGGGTATCAGGCCTTGTTGCAACAGCGAGCTACCCGTATCCCTGAATTGATGACCTTGTTGAAAGCCGAAAACCCTTATGTACGGGCGAGGACAATTATTTTATTGGGAAAAATGTTGCCAGCGCCGATCCTGCTGCCCACCCTCGAACCCTTGGTTAAGGATGTGGATGCTCGAATAGCAGTCGCCAGCTTCCGCGCCTTGCGCAGTGTTTTGCCTACGACTGAAGTCCTGGCCTTGTGCTCGCGTCATGCTCAATCGGGCAATCCGATGTTGCGTCGGGAAATCGCCATTGCCATCAGAGATTTTCCGCTGGAACAAAAAGCGCCTATTCTGCTGCAACTCGTTCAGCGATACGATGGCCAAAATCCTTGGGAACTGGAAGCATTGGGCGCAGCCATGGAAGCCCATGCGCAGGAGTTGTGGCCACAACTTCAAGCGATCACCCCACCACTGAGCGAAGCAGTTTGGCGCAAACTCGCCTGGCGTTTGCACCCCGCGGTGG
>JAIYAV010000328.1 GCA_027488855.1 Saprospiraceae bacterium | reverse complement strand
TGGAGATCAATCGCATCCGCAAGCAGCTTCCTTTTTTTTTTTTTTTTTAAGCCAAAGAAAAAGAGATTGAGCAGGATTTAAAACTGCTCAACAAGATTGCCCAACAGCAGGCTGGGCTGATTAAAAAATACGAGGATGAGCTGGAGACAGTGAGTTGAGGGGGGGTGAGAAGTTGAGAAGTTTAGGCTACCGCAGCGTTGTTGACAAAGACCTTGTTCAAGTCGCTGCGGTAGCCTAAACTTCTCAACTTCTCAAACCCTCAACTTTTTTCAGCTCCTCAACGCTTCTATCTCTCCAATTTCTTTGGGGATAACTGGTCCAAGAACCCTTGGCTCATCGTGCGTAACCAACACATCATCTTCGATGCGCACACCTGAAAAGTTCCGATAAGCTTGTAGCGCTGGATAATTGATGAATTGGCTAAAGCGGCCTTCCGCCTGCCACATGTCGATCAATTGTGGAATAAAATAGATACCAGGCTCAATGGTCATCACAAAACCGGGCTGCAACTCGCGGGCCATCCGTAGGGACTTCAAGCCGAACTGAGTGCTGCGTTCCAATCCTTCGGTATACCCTACGTAGCTTTCACCCAAATCTTCCATATCGTGTACATCCAACCCAATCATGTGCCCCAAGCCATGGGGAAAAAAGAGCGCGTGGGCACCTGCCTGCACAATTTCATCGGTATCTCCCAACAACAAACCCAGTGATTTGAGGCCTTCGGTAATGACTTTGGCAGCCTTTAAATGCACATCCAGGTTGCGTACTCCCGGGCGACTGGCGGCAATACCCGCAAGTTGGGCATCCAACACAATTTGATAAATTTCTTTTTGCTGTTGGGTAAACTTAGCATCCACTGGCCAGGTACGGGTGATGTCGGCGGCGTAGTGCGTGCTGGATTCAGCCCCCATGTCGGCTAGTACCAGTTGGCCTGGTTTCAGGATATTGTGGTGCTCGTGGTTGTGCAATACCTGTCCGTTGATGGTCAAAATGATGGGATAAGCCAAGTCCCCACCACCAGCTACAGCAATACCTGCGGCGATCCCGGCCAATTGTGCTTCTTTTACGCCGGGTTTGGTTTGTTTTATTGCGGCCAAATACATGGCTTTGGTAGTCACCAGGGCCTTTTCCATTTCGGTGATTTCTTCACTTGTTTTAATGGATCGTTGCGCCACAATGGCTTTGATCAAAGCAGGTGAAGCTTCCTTGTGGATGTCCATCAAAGGCAAATGCAACCAAAAGGCCAAATTGATTTTGTTTTCTGCCCGGTAAGGGGGTAAAAAATGAATGGCTCGGTTGTGTTTGTTTGTAGCCTGCAGCACTTCAACCAAAAGGTCGTAGTCCTGCACTTCCTGGATGCCTACTTGTTGGGCTTGATCTTTTAAGGAAGGCTGGGCACCCATCCATACGATGTCCTCAATGCTCAATTCATTGCCAAAGAGGATGGTTTCACCAGTTTCGGTGTCCAAAATTGCGGCCAAATGGGCGTGGTCTAAGCCGATGTAATAAAGAAAATTGCTGTCTTGCCGAAAAGGGTAAGTGTTATCCAGGTAGTTTTTGGGGCTGTATTCATTCCCCATCAGCAGGATGATGCCTCTTCCCACCTGGTTCATCAATTGCTCCCTGCGGCGGGCGTAAGTATTGGCAGAAAACATAAGTTAGATTTACGATCGTTTTGCAATGTCGCTTGGTATCGTAAAAGTAACAATGGCTGGATAAAAAGTAGAAAAATAGCTACGAATTGTAATCAATCTAAAAGAATGGCCAAATGAGCGTTCACACGTTGAAATCCCAACACCTTTCCATTGCTTGGATCGAGTTGAAAAATTCGGTGGTTCCAGGTGGCAAACAGGCGACCTTGATGAAAGGCGAATTCTATACGCTGTGATTCAGCAGCCAAGCCATGATGGCGGAGCGTAGATACCCATTTTCGTTGATGATTTTGAGGATCTACAGCAAAAACGCGGCCATCCCAGCCAACATATACCAAACCCGAATTTTCCACGACCGAAATTTCGGATTCACGGTCTCTGGGAATGCCGTAATTTCTGATCGCATTGTACCAAAGAGGAGCTCGAGAATAATCTTTAGGAGCATAAGCATTTGCCATAATAATTCCTTTAGGTGAAGGAAAAATCAGAAATTCCATAGGGGTTTGGTTTTAGGCCAGCTTTCACGCTATTTACCCCAACTAGTATGGGTAAACATGGTGGCCAAGTTTAGTTTTATTGACAATTTTGTGACAATTTAAAACCGTTTTCTCACAAAAGCAACCGATTTCTAAATCAAAACGAACAAAGTATCAATTTAGGTTCCCGAATTGTCATATTTTCTTTACAATTAAGTGTTAAAATCTAGAGAAGATTAATTCTAGCTGAATAGTGTTATTTTTGCCGCAACACCATACTCCTCGCGGGTATAGTTTAAACCCAAACAACATCCATGAGACACATCCATGAATTGCTTTCTTTGTTGGAATTGGAACAATTGGAAGAAGACCTTTTCCGAGGCACCAGTAAAAGTGTGGGGAGCAGTACCGTTTTTGGGGGTCAGGTACTGGCTCAGTCCCTCTACGCCGCGATGAAAACCGTACCCTCAGATCGCCAGGTACATTCCCTCCATTCTTATTTTATTCTGCCAGGTGATCTGGATATTCCCATTGTTTTTCAGGTCGAGCGCATTCGCGATGGGGGCAGTTTTACCACCCGCAGGGTAAAAGCCATACAAAGAGGTGAGCCGATTTTTTTCATGTCGGCTTCTTTTCAGTT
>JAIYAV010000054.1 GCA_027488855.1 Saprospiraceae bacterium | reverse complement strand
TAATCCACCAGGTAGTCCATAATGAGATAATAGCCCAGCACCCCACTCCCCAGCAGTAGTAGTGTACTTAGAAAAAACTGCCAATACAAATGTTTCGGCAGCAATCGGTCGATCAGTGAAATATTCCAGTACACCACCCAGGAAGCGGGTAAAAGAAAAAGGAAGGTGTAATAAACATCGGTTTGACTGGGATTTGCACTGTAAGCAGTAATTCGATAAATAATGAACCCGGCCACTGTCCAAAACAACAGATGTTGGAAGAATCGAAACTCAGCAATGGCCAGGAGCATTTTTTTCACTACTTGGTGTATTTGGTCAAAATTTCGGGATCGTCTTCAAAAAGCTTGGGATCATTTCCATATTTCTCGAAAAAATCTTGCAACTCCTTGGTAGAAGCCGTCAGTAAAGTAGTGTATTCGTCCGCTTTTTCGTACTTGATGCGGATTTTTCTTTGTTTAAAAAGCTCCTTTAAGTAATCTTCATTGAAGGGGTAAACATAAATTTTTTGTCCTTTGAAACCAAGTTTGTAAAAATTATGGCAAGATATATTCATTGCCAGAAGCCCCAACTCACTGCCGTCAATGGATTTTTCTTTGCCCGTTTTTTTAGTTGCTTCCTCCTCCGCATTAATCCGCTTTTTATCATCATCGCTCAATGGGGTACCCAGCATTTTTAGATCCATGAAGTAGTTGTCGCCGATTTTGACCAGTCCCGCAGAATATTCAGCGGTAAATCGTCCAGTACGGCAGCGGAGACTGTACATTTTTGAGTCATCAGCTTTATAGAACTTCCAATAAAAACTATCCTTGCCTTTCCAGGTAGCGATCAATTCATTTTTTGCTACCAGTGTTGCATCGGTATACAATGGATACAAGGAAGTAATGCAGGATTGCATGAGCACAAAAAGTGCGGCTACAAACAGAATCTTTTTCATGGTATTGTTGGTTTTTATCCGCACAGGCGGTTGATTTCTGGTACAAGGTTACAGGGAAAAAAATTCCGAAATTGGAATAGTCGGTCAATGGTGGTGGAAAGTAGGTGAATGGAAAGTTGAAATGTTTAGGGTTGAAATATTGAAAAGACCTGCCCGATCGTTTTAGCTTTGTTGCTTAAAAAACACAACTTGCGCCACCCATTATTTCAATTGTTCAACCCTAAACATTTCAACTCCTTCCGCTTGTTACAAACGGCGGCTTTCGGCTTGCTGCTGGGTCGAGCCTGGCAGCACCTGTTTTGGGATGCCCCATACCGTGAGTTTTTGTGGGATGAATATTGGATGAAAGACCTGGTGTCGGTGGTCTTTGGACTGAGCTGGTCGGAATATGTAGGCAATCCACTTTATGATGAACGCATCCGGCTTTTTTCGCAGGGGATAGGCTGGTTTTATTTGCTTGCAGCAGGGGCGGCTTTGGGCATCCAATGGTTCCCTCGATTGGCGCGCAACATTTTATATTTGGCCAGTGGGGCGTTGTTGATCCTTGCCCTGATCGTTTGGAAAGAATACGGCTGGCAGATCGGGCAGTTGTTGGAACACAGCTTGCAATGGACTACTCCACTACTATTGGCGGCCAGCAGCAAAGGTTCCATTCCCGAACACTGGATTCGTTATGGCGCCAGAGCTGCCATTTCGGCTACTTTTATTGGCCATGGTATGTACGCTTTGGGCTTTTACCCGGTACCTGGTAATTTTTTGGAAATGACCATGCGTTCGCTGAGCATCGGGGAAGACCCGGCGCGGCATTTTTTGTTCCTGATTGGGGTATTGGATGTGTTGGCAGCAATGGGAGTGCTTTGGCCAAAACGATTTAAAACCGTCATTTTTGCTTACTTGATTGGCTGGGGACTGTTGACTTCGCTGGCGAGGGTGTGGGGTTATTTCAGTTTTGATTTTTTTGAAAACTGGTTACAAATGTGGGTGTTTGAATTATTCATCAGGTTACCTCATTTTTTAGTCCCCTGGTTTTTATGGCTGAAAGAAAAATAGTAAACCCTCGAAAAAAAGAGGAGACTTAAATGAGGATATTACTTTATTTATCTATTTTTGTCCTGCTTCAAATGAAGCAAGATTGTTGAGTGTTTTTATTCAGCGTATAGTATCCTTTCTTCAGGTATTACTCCAATAATTCTTTGACTTCCAAAAGAATTTAATCACTTCTCGTTTACTGAAATAGCTCATACTTTTCCTCCTAATTTTTCATTGTAATAAATACCTCTATAATATGAAACTGTACAGTACTGCTAGTTTATCCATGAATCTCATTGGGTTTTTATTTGTTCTTTTGCTAGGTGGGCTTCGGGCGCCACTGTTGGCTCAACCCTGGCACAATGATGGCGTATTGATTACTACTCCTCAGAAGTACCAAACGTTGCACGACAATGCCGAGGAGTACTTTAAAAAAAGAGGAACAGGAAAAAGCACGGGCTACAAGGCTTACAAGCGCTGGGATTACTATTGGAACTCAAGAGTCAACGCCTCGGGTACATTTCCACCGGCGAATGTTCGTCAAAATGAGTGGAACAAGTATTTGGCGCAGACTACACTACCCCAAGGGATCGGTGGCTCCAGTTGGACAAGTTTGGGGCCAAATTCTTCAACTGGTGGATACGCTGGAATCGGTCGAATCAACCGGGTAGCATTTCACCCCACTGATGCCAATACTTTTTTTGCCTGTACGGCTGGGGGCGGATTGTGGAAAACCAGCAACGGCGGAAGCTCCTGGACCAACCTGACCACTACTCTGAGCCGACTGGGAACTAGTGACCTAATCGTTGATCCAAGCAACCCCAATGTACTTTATTTGGCCACTGGTGATTGTGATGCTGGCGATACCCCTTCCATTGGTGTGCTCAAGTCGACAGACGGTGGAGTTACCTGGAATGCCACTGGACTATCTTTCAACGACGGTCAGTACGTTAGCATCTACAAATTGATTCGCCATTCCACCAATGCAAACATCTTATTTGCGGCTACCAGTAACGGAATTTACAAAACGACTAATGCTGGTGGAAGCTGGACTTTGACCTTGAGTGGTGCCACAATTTATGACATGGCACAAAAATCTGGCACGCCTACCACTTATTTTGCAAGCAGTGCCAGCAGAATTTATATTTCTACCGACGAAGGCGTTACCTGGACGGTACGGTCGACTATCACCGGATCTGGGCGTATGTCCCTCGCTGTCACTCCTGCCAATCCCGATTTTGTTGGCGTTTTGGCCACAAAATCCTCTGACTATAGTTTTTTAGGTTTTTATTCATCCACCGATGGTGGATTGAATTATGTTTTGCGCTCCAGTACCCCCAATATCCTGGGCTGGGAAAGCAACGGAAGTGGTGGTTCAGGCCAAGGATGGTATGACTTGTCCCTGGCTATTGACCCTACTAATGCCAACATCATATATTCTGGCGGGGTCAATACCTGGAAATCTACCAACGGAGGCAGCTCCTGGACCATCAATAACATGTGGACAAACTCAGGTTTAATCCCCGTGGTGCATGCCGATAAACACGATTTGGCTTTTCAAAACAACAGCACTTTATTTGAGTGCAACGATGGAGGGATTTACAAAACGACAAACGGAGGGTCAAGCTGGACTGATCTATCAAATGGCATGACCATTAGTCAAATTTACCGCATTGGGGTGTCACAGTTGGACACCAAAACCATCGCTGGTTTACAGGACAATGGCACCAAATTGCGGGGCACCACTGGAACCTGGACTGATGTGATTGGCGGAGATGGCATGGATTGCGCCATTAATCCCAGTAATGCAAGCGTTTTGGATGGCGAGTACCAGTATGGAAAACTGCATCGCTCTACTAACGGTGGATCCAGTTTTTCTCCAATTATTCCAGAAAATGGAACAGCAACTGGAGGCTGGATTTCCCCCATTGTAATTGACCCCAATAACAACCAGACCATTTTCTTTGGTACCAACAGGGCGGTTTATAAGTCAACTAACCAAGGCACTGCATGGACTAACATTTCCAGCAGCTTGTCTTTGAGCTATGATATTGACAATATTGCTGTAGCTCCTTCCAATTCCAGCTACATCTATTTTGTTACTGGCTATTACTGGACTAAAGAAATTTACCGCACGATCAATGGCGGAACGAGCTGGACCAAAATGACGACTCCCATCAATGATCGCATTACTTGGTTGAGTGTCAACCCTACCGATCCCAACATCATCTACATTACCTACTCGAATTATTCTTCAGGCAACAAGGTCTATCGGTCAAACAACGGTGGCAGCACCTGGACGAACATTACAGGCACCTTGCCCAATCTGCCAGCGAACTGTATCGTTTACCAAACTGGTAGCAATGGCGCACTTTACCTCGGAATGGATGCAGGTGTTTTCTATCGGGACAATAGCATGAGTGACTGGTCTCTATTCAATTCAGACCTTCCCAACGCGGAAATTTTTGAATTGGAGATCAAGTACAATACCAACAAAATCCTGGCAGCAACCTATGGCCGAGGCTTGTGGGAGTCGCCATTGTATACGACCGCTAATCCCGCATTGACGGTATCGCCAACCACGCAGAGTGTTGCAGCTACCGCAGGTAATTTTCCTGTCACGGTGACGTCCAATATCGCCTGGAGTGTCAGTTCCAATGCAGCCTGGTTAACAGCCAACCCAACTTCCGGTGCTGGGAATGGTAGCGTAAGTGCCAGCTATACGGCCAACACAGGTGCGCAGCGCAGCGGAATCCTCACCTTTACCGGGAGTGGCATCACCCAAACAGTTACGGTAACCCAGGCGGCGGCACCAAGCCTTACGGTGGCGCCTACGTTTCAATCTGTAGCATCTACTGCTGGTAGCTCAAGTATTACCGTTGCGTCCAATGTGGCCTGGACGGTAAGCTCTAATGCGGCTTGGCTTACCCCTAGCCCTACTTCCGGTAGCAACAATGGAACAGTAACGGCGAATTATACAGCCAATACGGGTGCAGTACGTACCGGAATTTTGACCTTTACTGGTGGGGGCATTACTCAAACAGTGACCATCACCCAAGCTGCTCCGGCCTTCCTTACGGTCACGCCAAACACCCAATCGGTGGGCAAGGCCGCAGGTACCTTCGATATAACTGTAAGCTCAAATATTGCCTGGACCATCAGTTCTGATGCAGCATGGTTGACCACCAGCCCGGGTTCAGGAAGCAATAACGGCACAGTGACCGCAAGTTATGCTGCCAATACCGGTGTTGCCAGGACGGGGATACTTACTTTTTCTGGCGCTGGGCTAACCCAGACGGTCACAGTGAGCCAGGCCGATGGACGAACTTTCTATGTTAGCCCAGAAACCTATGCCGCTCCTGCTACCTCAGGCAGTTTTTCTTTAAATGTCTTTACCTCTTCATTCTCAACTTGGAACACTAGCAGTAATGCAAGCTGGCTTTCCGCAAGCCAATTTTTTGGAAATGGAAATGGAACGGTGACGATTACCCATGCGGCCAATACAGGCGATACCCGGACAGGCGTCATCACCATTACTTCCAATTTTGAGTCACGAACCGTAACAGTTACTCAAGCAGCAAATAGTGCTACGGTACTTACCGTCACTCCAACTTCAACTTCGGTGGCCAATACCGCAGGTAGTTTAGTCGCAACGGTCACTGCGAATGTTGCCTGGACTACAAGTTCTAATGTGAATTGGCTTAGTGCCAGCCCAAGCTCAGGAACCGGCAACGGCTCCATCAATCTGAGCTATGCTGCTAATACAGGCGCTGCAAGAACGGGCGTGCTTACTTTAAGCGGAGGCGGAGTTAGCGCCAGCGTTACCGTAAACCAAGCTGCTGCACCTGCCAGCCTTACCGTAACACCCACGACGCAATCAGTTGCAGCTACCGCAGGTAATTTTCCTGTAACGGTGACG
>JAIYAV010000318.1 GCA_027488855.1 Saprospiraceae bacterium | reverse complement strand
TGGCGAGTTCGCGCAGTTGGGTCATGGTGCCGAGGCGGGAGTTGACTTCCCGGTAATCGGCTACGGCGTAGCCCCCGTCGTTGGGGCCAGAACGGGGTTGGAGCAGGGGCATCAGGTGCAAATAAGTAATGCCCAATTCCTTAAAATAATCAATGCGTTCAATCAGTCCTTGCAGGTTCCCGGCAAACAAATCCACATACAGCATCATGCCGACGTGCTGGGGTTGCTGAAACCAATCGGATTTCCATTCCCGGTCTGTGTCAATTTGTTGGAGTGCGGCAGGACGTTCCTTATCCACCTGGGCAAGGATGTCCATCAAGCGTTGAATTTGTGCTTGACTGGCGTCAGGATACAACACGCGGTAGTTGCTCAGGAAATCGTCCATGTACAGACGAGTCCTGCGCTCAATTGTTTTTGCTAGTTTCATACATTATTACAATACGGCCCAGATCGGCCAACAAAATTAATAACCCGACTGAGTTGTGGAAATTTTTTTGAATCATTTGTATACAGAATTTTCTTTGGCGAATTTTGAAAAAAAAGCGAGTGAAGCAGTTTTTGGCCGATAGTGTAGTTTTTATGCACCTAAATAATTTCCCACATTGTAGATTTGTGACCTTATTCAACCTTTAGCCAATACCACATGAATCGTCGATTACCCGCCGAATGGGAGCCCCAAAGCGCTGTACAGTTTACTTTTCCTCATGCTGAGACGGACTGGGCGGATATGATGGAGGAGGTTTTGCCTTGTTTTGTAGAGGCCATTGAAATCATCAGCCGCTACGAAAAAGTGCTGGTGGTGTGCAGGGATCAAAACGAGGTGCGCCCCCATTTGAAAAATGCGGTACAGGAAAATTTGATCCTCGTGGACATACCCAGCAATGACACCTGGGCTCGTGACCACGGAGGCATCACTGTTTTTGAGGATGGTAAGCCCCTGATTTTGGATTTTGTATTTACAGGTTGGGGCTTGAAATTTCCCGCTTTTTTGGACAACCTCATCACAGGGCGATTGCAGGAGCAGGGTGTTTTTAAAGTTCCCGTTCAACACGGTGGTTTGGCACTGGAAGGGGGCGGTATTGAAAGTGATGGGCAGGGCACCTTGCTCACCACTTCCGAGTGTTTGTTGTCACCCAACCGCAATCCACATTTGGATCAAGAGGCTACTGAGACCAAATTGAAGGAATTATTTGGGTTGGAAAGGGTGCTCTGGTTGCACCATGGATATTTTGCTGGTGATGATACCGATTCGCACATCGATACCCTGGCGCGTTTTTGCAGTGTGGATACCATCGCTTATGTGCAGTGTAAGGATACCCATGATGAGCATTTTGAGGCACTGCAAGCCATGGAAAAGGAATTACAAGCTTTCACTACGCGTGAAGGCAAACCCTATCAATTGATTCCACTGCCGATGGCCACGGCTTGTTTTGCTGAAGATGGGCACCGCTTGCCGGCTACTTACGCCAATTTTTTGATCATCAATCAGGCTGTTTTGGTGCCAACTTATCAGGTGCCGGAAGATGAACTGGCGTTGGTACAAATTCAAAAAGCATTCCCGAACCATGCAGTGATTGGCATCAATTGTCGGGCTTTGATTGAACAGCATGGGTCGTTGCATTGTATTACGATGCAATATCCAGAAGAATGTGTGTGAGTTTGAGTGTGAAAGTGTGTGTGTGTTGGCCTTCCATTCCTTTTAATGATTCCGCACACAACGACACGAAAGTGCATATGCCCGCTCAGCAACCGCTTTAAAGGTTCGTTTTTCGCGCCCTAAAAATACAATCTCGTAGGACTCCAACCCATTGGCTGGGCTACCCGTCCAATAAGCTGCATCAAAATAAACCCCAATGTAACCTCCTTCTGGAGTGAAATACCCACCGCCACGGGCTTCCAGGCCACTTTTTCCACCTTTGAGTAAGGCTTGAAAAACTTTGGTGCTGCCTTTGTCCAAATTGCCCTCGGGGTCGTAATTGAGGCACAATGCTTCCCATTCTTCCAAGCTAGGCAGCCGCCAGCCTTTCCCCAATCGAGCGCAGGCATCATGTGCGCCGAGCCAGGTATACAATTTGCCGAACCGATCACAATATGCTTTGCTATCCAAAAAACAGAAAGAAGCTTCAGTGATGCTCAAATTGAGGTTATCCGCCAACCAGGTCAATCCTCCGATTTGAATGCTGCGGTAGCTATGCCCTTCCGAGTCAACTACCTTACCATAGTTCAAACCAGCCAGGCGTTTTTGCTCCTTTTGGTAAACCTTAGCGGAAATGCGCAAACGGTTGACATTGAAGCCTTCCGCTTTGGCTAGTCCGCCATCTGGGTATTGTTTGAGGTATTCCGCATAAACAGCGGGATCGCGTAATTTTTTAGCAGCAGTCCACATTGCCAATTCATTCTGGGGATGTTTGGGGAAATCGGCAGCAAAATCTAGGTACAAGATGGGGTCATTTTTCAATCTAGCCCGCTGCCAACTGGCTTCCTGGAGATAGGGACTCTGTGGATATTTTTGGATGTATTGGTCGTAACCCTCCGCTGAGTTGACCAAATTGCGGGTAATGAACCACTGGCTTTGGCTTGGAAAACTCAAGATCAAAACAATAAGCCCCAAAAGGATACTGAGCCAGAGCACGATAGGGCTTTTCGGAACACGTTCAATGTTAGGCATAGTGTTTTTTGCTGTGAAATTTAGGACAAAACGCCTGCAAGAGGAACTTTTTTTTGATTAAAATCCTTTACCTCCTGTTTTTTCTGAAGAAAAGCTGCTAAAACTAAACCCCAATGTGTATTTTTGTTCCCCATTCGGAGATGTGCCAGAGCGGTTGATCGGGCTTGACTCGAAATCAAGTGTACTCGCGAGGGTACCGGGGGTTCGAATCCCTCCTCCTCCGCAAAACCCGCTGAAACCCTTAATTTTACTAGGGTTTCAGCGGCTACTTGTCTACAAGTCGGAATAAAATTGTCTAGACCATTTACCTGAGGGTCTGGATGCCTTGAGAAAGGTAGAGCTGGATTTGGCGGATAGCATAAAAGATGGATGAAACGGAATTGATCCAATAACTCTTTGATTAAAGAGGTTAATTACAAAACAAGAATAGAATGATAGCCAAGGAAATAAATGATATGATGTTAAGGGTAGTGTATCGAGCCGGAGATGATACACCAAACAACTCTTACGACAAGACATTGATCGACATTTTGACTAAGAATGTCCATCTTTATGACATTGAGGATGCTGCTAAAGCAACTCGTTTTTATATTAACAATTTAGCTACAGAAAATGGTGACACAGAAAAAATGAATGTTGATCAATTCTTCAATCAAATCAACAAGGTTATAACATCACTTGCAAAAAACGTTGAATTCAAAGAACTGGCAGAAAAAGTAATAGAATGGTTTGATTTTCAGCTAATAACAATGGCTGAATCATTTGAAAAAATTAAAATAGAATTTTTAACCAAGGATCCAAATGAAATAATCTTTGTAGCACCTCGACCAAGGTTTGACGATATGGCAATGGATGCCTTTAAATTCAAGAATTGTGATGTTCAATTTATGATGACTTTATCCAATTTGATAATTAATAAATCAATTCAAGTCAGCAAAAAAAAGCTAGATCAACTTATTAATTTCATAGATCAAACCATGGAAAGCTACGGTGCTTTTTTGATCTTTTTTGATGTATGGGAACCATCTAGTAGTATGAAATATGATCGAATGTTAGCACTTTCTGACATTTATTACATTGATTATTCACGAGGTTACAAACTCAATGGAGAGGGCCAAAAAGTAGCGCTTGTAGGATGAACATATCATTTACAAAAACATCTAGACGCCACCTAGAGCAGATACTTGATGAAGACACTAAGCTAGGTGGTAAAATCCTTGAGCTATTACATGATATTTTCAAGGGTAGAGACACTGGAAAACCAGAACGGCTAAAAGGTAATTTAGCAGGGTGGTGGTCCCGTAGAATAAACCAAAAACATAGATTGGTCTACCAAGAAGACGAAGGATTTATACGTGTTGCCAGATGTTACGGACATTACGATGACAAGTAGGTGGCAAAAAGTCAAATCAATTCGACGAAAAAACTGTTAATCTGACTGTCAAACTATTGTGAATTTTTTGCCTGAATAACACCCCTCATTTTTTAATTTCACTCCCATTTTTAAACAACTCCACTTTAGTCCTCCCCCCGGTGATGCTGCAAGAGAAAACCAGCTCATCCTCAGTGGGTTGGTAATCATATTCAACTTCTTTACACAATTTTCCATCGGTGCAGATGTAGCGAAACCAGTTATCGCTTACATTATCCGGCATACTTTCGAAAAGGTAATAGCCGGTGACCAGGTTTTCATAGGCTGTGATGTCCATATTGGTCTGTTTTAAGGATTAAAAGTGGATAAATATTGCTTGAAGTTAGTCATTTTAAGGTTCTGTAGCCCAATTTTGCTCACTTTTTCGGTGCATAGCGTTACATTTACCTAACACAATCACCTATAAAATCCTTGTGCCATGCGAACGATTTTTACCACCTTCCTTATTGTGTCAAGCTTTTGTTTTTGTGCGGCTCAGGTAAAGGTAGACGCCATCACTCACGTCACCGTCTTGCCGATGACCTCGGAGAAAGGACACCGAGACTATACCGTTCTGCTCAAAGATGGCAAAGTGTTCAAAATGGGGCCTTCGGACAAAATAAAAGTGAAGAAAAAAAGCCAGGTGATTGATGGAACGGGCAAATACCTGATACCTGGTTTGGCAGAAATGCATGCACACATTCCAACCCCTGAAAATGGAGACGATACCTGGGTTCGCCAGGTGCTGTTCCTTTATGTCGCCAATGGGGTGACTACCATTCGTGGTATGCTGGGAGATCCTTATCTTTTAACCTTGCGAAAAAATGTAGCCAATGAAATGCTCATCGGTCCGCGCATTTTTACTTCCAGTCCTTCGATGAATGGCAATACCATCAAAACGCCCCAAGAAGCCCGCGAAAAAGTGATTCAATACAAAAAAGACGGCTACGATTTTTTGAAAGTACACCCAGGCGTAAAAAGAGAAGTATTTGATACCATGGTCAAAACGGCCCAAAGTTTGAATTTGCCTTTTTCTGGCCACGTTCCGGTGGAGGTAGGGATTCGGCATGCGCTGGCTTCAAAATATGCCTCAGTGGATCACCTGGATGGCTATCTGGAGGGAACGGTTTCGGCAGAAATTTTGACTCAAAATCCGAATGGAGGCTTTTTTGGGTATGGCTACATTCCCCAATCCGATGAAAAGGGATTGGCCGCTCTGGCTGCTGAAACCAAAAAGCAAGGTGTGTGGGTGGTGCCTACCCAAAGTTTGTTTACCCGCTGGTTTTCACCTACGGATGCCAATGCGCTGGCCAATGAGCCCGAGATGCAGTACATGCCTTCCAAAACTTTGTTTCAATGGCGGCAAAACAAGAGCAACCTGACTGGAGTGAATTACAGCGAGGTATTGTGGCAGCGCTTCATTTTGTTCCGCCAGAACATTCTGCAAAGTTTGTACAAAGCTGATGTTGATTTTTTGTTGGGATCGGATGCGCCTCAGGTGTTCAATGTGCCCGGGTTTTCTTTGCGGCACGAAATGAAAAGTTTGGCTGATGCCAATTTACCGCCTTACGTCATTTTGCGGAGTGGTACGGCCAATCCGGCACGTTTTTTTGGGCAAAATGGTGCGTTTGGAACCATCGAGCTCGGGGCTTCAGCCGATTTTATTTTACTGGAGGCCAATCCATTGGAAAATGTTGACAACACCTGGAAACAAGTTGGCGTAATGCTGCGCGGTAAGTGGTTGTCGAAGGAGTTTATAGAGGCTGAATTGAAGAAAATCGCAGAAAAAAACAAGTCTTAAAACACCATTGTGGATTTTTATAACAGATGCCCCAAAGCGACATTTTTTAGCACAAAGGACACAAAGGCAGCACAGAGATCACAAAGTTAGACGTTGACGACGCTTCGCTTTGGGTTCTTTGTGCTTAAAGAAATTATTCCTTTGACGAAGCCAGTCGAGCGTGCTCCACCAATTGGGGCACTAAGGACTGATTATCGTCCTGGATCAAGATGATTTTGGCCTGGCTGTAATACAACTCCCGCTGCTCCAGACGTTCCGCAATGTAGGCTTCCAATTCCAGTTCGTTGAATCCTCGGATCAGTGGACGGTGTTCCTGGCCTTTTTTCAGGCGTTTGGCTAATAGGGGCACACTGGCTTTGAGGTAGATGCTCAATCCATTGGCATTGATCCAGTCTATGTTTTGGTGAAAACAAGGCGTGCCGCCCCCACAGGAAATCACCGCTGGATCATCACCCAGGGTTGCGCGGAGCAATTGGGCTTCGATGCTGCGAAAATAGCTTTCTCCTTCCGATTCAAAAACCTGCGCAATGCTGCGTTTTTCAGTTTGTTCAATCCGTTCATCCAAATCCACAAAAGGCAGATGCAGGGCTGTTGCCAATTGTTGGCCTGAAAACGATTTGCCAGAACCCATAAAACCGATCAGGTAAATATTCATATGCGCTTTGCTTTAAAGCCAGGGTTTGTTAATTTCGCCCCGCAAGGAACGGAAACGAAATAAAGTAAACAAGTTGACTGAGCTATTTTTTGATTTGGCAAGGCAGGAGGAAGGCGCATAGCAAGCCTACGCAACTGATGAGGAACGCAGCAAAATCAAAAAAGAGCCAGTCAGGTGTTTACTCTATTTTGTTTCCGTTCCTAAGCTCTTAAAAAAACAGTTTCATGCGTTACATTTCACTGTTCATTTTTCTGCTCTTTCTGTCCGCTTGTCAGAACAATACCCAGGAGGATCAACGGGCCGTGGAAGAAATCACCGACCCAGAACTCGTTTTTAACTCGGAAATTATCCGTAATCCCGTATCGGCGCGGCCTGAACCCATCGACACGGTGAATGTTGCCAAAATGACGTTTAAAGAACACCACTTTGATTTTGGCGAAATCCCCGAAGGTGAGGTGGTCACCCACGAATACGCGTTTACCAATACCGGGAAAGTGCCTCTGGTGATTACCAATGGCAGTTCCACTTGTGGCTGTACCGTGCCCGAGTGGCCCAAAGAAGCCATAAAACCTGGGGGAAAGGGCACAATCAAAGTTAAATTTGACAGCCAAGGAAAAGCAGGGCCCCAGACGAAGCCCATCACCATCGTGGCCAATACTTATCCTTCAAATAACATGCTGGAACTGGTCGGTGTAGTAGGCGCTCCAAAACAATAAAACAACAACAAATGAACTCACCTTTGGTCATTGGGATTACTGGCGGCAGTGGTTCCGGCAAAACTACGTTTATCAAACTGCTGCGGGAGCCCTTTCAAGATGCCGATGTCTGTGTGATTTCACAGGATGATTATTACAAACCCCGCGCCAAACAAAAAAAGGATGAGCAGGGGATAGTTAATTTTGACCTCCCTAACTCAATCGATAAAAAATCGTTTTTTCTGGACATTGAAAAACTGCTGGCGGGACAAGTGGTGGAGCGGGTGGAGTACACTTTCAACAATGAACAAGCCAACCCTAAAACCCTGGTTTTTAAACCTGCTCCAGTGATCATTGTGGAAGGCTTATTCGTATTTCATTACCGCAAAATCAATGCCTTGCTGGATTTGCGGGTCTTTTTGCATGCCAAAGAAAACCTCAAGGTCATTCGCCGGATTCGCCGCGATCAAATGGAGCGCAATTATCCCATCGATGATGTGTTGTACCGCTACGAAAACCACGTTATGCCCAGTTTTGAGAAGTATGTGCAACCACACATTGAGCATGCCGATCTGGTGGTCAACAACAATAAGGACTTTAACATGGGGTTGAAAGTGGTGCAGGGATTCATCAAGAATTTTCTCCAGGAGTATCCACGTTAAACTTGCGCAAACATTTATTTTGATGTATTTTTGAAAAAAAGAAATTATGCTTACTGCGCAAGAATCCAATATTCATTCACGCTTGCTGCCTTACCTGGACGAAGAAGGAGATCCCTTCCGAATTCCTGCATCCTTTGAAGAATACCTCGCTTTTGCAGATATAGCACCTTTCAAAGTAGAATATTCACAAGGTAATTTGGTTCATATGGGTTCTCCTACCGATGCGCATGAGTTGATTTGTGGCAACTTAATTATTTGGTTGTTCAATGAAATTTTTCAACATTTAGAAAACTCCAAGGTGTATGGAAGCAACCTCAGTGTCCTGATCCAGGAAAGTGGCCACCACTACAGGCCGGATGTTACCGTTTTGGAGACTGATCCCGAATTCGTTTCACATCGGGCCAAAAAGAAAACCTACAAATCTGTGGTTAACCCCTTCCTAGTCGCCGAAGTATTTTCAGATGGCACCATGGATTTTGATTACACCGAAAAGTTGCCCAATTACAAACTTTGTCCTACCCTGAATTACATTTTATTGGTTCACCAGCACAAGCCATTTGTGACCTTGTACCAGCGGGAACAGGATTTTTGGAAAAGCCAGGAGTACAATCAACTAGATCAAATGATTCAGATCGGAGGGCATGAACTTGCACTGGGAAAAATATACCAAAAAGTAAAGTTCTTGGGAAAATCCCCGGGTAGCACTAAATAATCTGATCAAACTCTTCTTCCTCTTCTTGAATCACGTTTCGTGCAATGGCCTGATTCTTTAGTTCGTGCATGTTGGTGAGCAGTTGCAACAGCTGTGCCTGAAAAGGCGCATCCACTACCTTTTCCACATCTTCAAAACTTTCAATCCCCTCGCCAATTCTGAACTTGTAAGTCTGCTCGTACAAACCCGATTCAAACTTGACGGAGATACGGTTTTCCATTTTAAAAACCGTGATTTTAAGGATGGGATGCTCAATATTGCCAATGATGCGCATGTCAGATATAAATTTAGGGCGCAAAGCTCGAAAAAAAATTGACTTTTTTGTAACCAAGCATGATCAAGACTTCGTCAAAAAAGCGTTCAACATTTAAAAAAGCATTAAAAAGAAAAATATGCACGGACCCGAAGTTGCCATTGCCATTAACGCGATTGTGTGGCCGTTTATCGCCGCCATCGTTTTTTTCTACATGTATTTTAGCCACCGGACCAAAATCCGTTTGGCTTTGATTGAGTCTGGGCGTGATGCCAGCATTTTTCGGCGCAACGCGGTCGACAAACTGCGCTCCCTCAAGCACGGAGTAGTGGCTCTGATGGCTGGGATCGGACTTTTGTTTGGCGGTTTTTTTGATGCCGTAGGAATGGACAATGACGTAGCTTATCTCGCAGGGGTACTGCTCTTCGTAGGAGCTGGCCTCGTGATGTTTTATTTCTATGTGAGCCGTAGCGCGGATGTCCACGAGCAGGAGTCGGACATTTTGTAGTGTTAGCCACGAAGGCACAAACATGAGCCATCCAGAATTTTTTCCTAAACACTACTAAAGCGACATTTCTTTATCACAGAGGAAAAAAAGAGGACACAAAGGACACAAAGCGAAGCGTCGTCTACGTCTAGCTTTGTGTCCTTTGTGCTTCTTTGTGCTTTCTCTGTGAAAATTATGTCGCTGTGGGATTGTTTTGAAAATTCGAGATGACTCATGTTTTGATCTTTGAGCTAAATCATTTCTCCGCCTGCGTAAATAACCCCAACAACTCCGGCGCATCTTCCAAAGAAACACCTTTTGGCCTATTAGGGACTACCTCAACACTATCCCGATCGCGGTAAACCACCAGGGTCTTTTGCACTAGCCTTTCTCTCCACACTATTTTTTCCTGCAACAAAGTATCGCGCACCTGCACCACCGTGGGCTCAATAACCTTTGGTTCCGGCCTGCTGATCCAAAACGTACTCAACACACCCAACAGAATAGCCGCTGCGGCTTGCCAAAGTGGAACCTGCCGTTGCCACCAAAGTGGGATTTTGTCCATTTTTTTCTGAACGGCCAGCTGCTCCATCAATCGAGCCCGCAACTGAACTGGCGGCTGCACCTCCGTGTCCAAAGCCTTGATGCCTTGCATGAGTTGATGCAAATGCTGGTATTCCTCCTGGCTCATGTGGGTCAGAACCTGTATTTGTTCAGTGCGGTTTAATGCCGCCC
>JAIYAV010000162.1 GCA_027488855.1 Saprospiraceae bacterium | reverse complement strand
TTTTTAATAACCGCGACGACACGACGACGCGACGATTACACGACGTTTTGCTCCGCACCACACGACGCTTGCGTCGTGAAACCGTCGCGTCGTCGTGTCGTCGCGGTTATTAAAAATGATTGGGCGCAGCCCAATCCAAAATGGTTTGAGACTAGAACTGATCGACCCTGCGGACGACCGGGGCTATTATAAATTCAATCGCTCCGCGATTAGGATTGTTCCCGATTTTGGCTTTCCAAAAATTCGGGATGACGAACTGTCCCTCAACCATTTACGGTTTGGCTACCGTCCGATCCTTCGGATACTTCAACCAATATTTGAAGCGCAGCGTTTTGCTGCCATATGCCGGAACTTCGAGGTGCCAGAGCAACTTGCCAAAATCAGCCGTGTACTGTGCGCCACTTTTTTCTTCCAATTCCACCGTGATTTCATCTTGTTTGGAAACCGGGATCTGATCCAGAATTTCGATGTTGACCGGGATTTTTTTGTTGTTTTTAACCACGATGTCGTAGGCCACCAACTCCCGTTTGAAATTGTTCAGGAATTTAGGGGTATAAGCCAAATCGGTGGGTTTTACCCTTTTGATGCTGATGTCTTCGTCGCGTCCAAGGGAAAGCAGCAGCGTATCAGACACCGTTTTGGTATCAATTTCAGACTGCCCCACGTAGGTATCTTTGAAGAAAATCTGCGCCGTTCCCGACAAGAGGCCGTAGCGACCATAGTTCGGAATTTTAGCCAAAAGGAATACCCCAGGATCCATCTTAGGTACCGCATGGTACTGGTAAATGGCATCCATTTGTTCTTCCTTGTAGCGCACCGTTTGGGGCTCGGCACCCGATACGATGCTTTGGGGCGCGGTGATTTCAAATTCTTCCCCACTGGCACTTTCATCCAACACAACTTCTTCATCCGTAACCACTACTTCGCCCAGGTCGCCGGGGCCAGAGGAAGGTTTGGCCATGTCCCGGCGGTCGGCGCTACGCACTTGCGACTGGGAGAGATTGAAGATATTTTCCCTACTTAGAGCCAAGCCATCATCCTGATTGCGGGCGGAACGGGCTACGTAATAATCAATAAACTGCGGGGTCAAAATGGGGCGATTGTTGTTACTTAGGGGCCGGGCGGAAGACAATTTGAGTTTGACCGTTTGCCAATCAAAGCCGGATTGCTGGCTTACCACCGCTTTGTACACCATGCGCAAGGGTTTGTCGATGGCTTCAGCGCGCAGGTCATATGCAGGAGTCCAATACGCCTGGGTGATGAAATAAACGCAGCTGATGTTCAGGGTTTGGGGCGTGGCAGATTCAATTTGCAGGACAATTTCGCCGAGGGTTTGGGTCTCGCGGTTGTTGAGTTTGCGTAGGCGTTCGTTCATCCCCGCCATCTGGCGGTCTTCCTTGCGGCGCTGGAAGGTGATTTCCAATTGGCGGTTTTTGATTTCCGTCAAACGGTTGCGGTAGTACTGGGTCATTTCCTTCCAGTCGTTTACGCTCAAGGTGCTGTGCTCCCCTGCGCCCACGCGTTTTTGGTTTTCTTGCAGGCTGCTTTCTTCTTTGTTGAGGATTTCATTTTCAGCAACCAGGCGCAGGATGCGGTCACTGACCGTTTCAATGGAATCCTGCAAGGCTTTAATTGCCGAGCCATTGGGCTGGTTCAACTCAATAGTCGCCCGCCGAAAAAAGGCCGACAACAAATCCGCTTTGCCCTCGATCCGCACCTGGATGCTGTTGGGGTTCAGGTCGACGGGCAATTTTTCAAACACGATTTGGTTGCTGCCAGCCGTCAGGCGCACTGAGGCGACATTGGTCAGTTTGGCCCCGCTGCGGTACACCGTTGCTTCCGTGATGCGGGAGGGGATGCGGGTTTCGGCCCAGATTTGTAGGCCACTCAAGAGAAATAGGATGCTAAAAATGTGTTGTTTCATGGTGATGTTTTTTTATCGCACGAGGGAAGGATGCAGAGGAAAGGGGAAATGCATACGACTGGCGAAAAAACATCACGATTTTTTTAGAAATAATTGGGGTTAACGCTTTTTCTTTTTCCCTTTCCCCTTTTCCATATCCTCAAACACCTGCCCGATTGCACCCAAAAATGCATCAAAATCTTCCGCATCAAAATCATCCTCTTCAAGCTCATAATACCGCAGCGCTTCTTTCAACACTTTTACATCCTTGGCGAGTTTCAAATTGTGTTGAAACGATTTTAAGGTTTCTTTTTCTTCGCGTACCGCCTTTTGCCGCAAAACTTGCATGGTAGTAGGATTGGGGTGGCAAAGATGTTTGCTGACAAAACCCTCCAGGCCGGGCATCATGCTGACCGAATCCAGCTCAAATTGTAATTCCTGCTCTTGCTCTTTGAGTACTTGCAGGTAGTATTTGAATTCCTTTTCGGGCAATAGGGTCAAATCATCGCCCTCTTTTTGCAGGTATTCGGCCTGTAAACGGAGCAACTCAAAGAGGTCGTTCTTTTCATAGGCTTCATTCACCCTTTGGATGGCCTCGGTTTTAGCCGCCTTTTTGCTTTCATCAATTTCGCGGTCGGGATGCAGCAGGCGAACCAGATCGTTGTAAATGTTTTTGCTTACTTTTTGTACGTCCTTTTCCTTTTGGCGTTCGCGTTCTTCTTTCAGTTTTTGCTTCTCGGTCTTGGGGCGATTGGCTTCAGCTTCAGCCCGTTCCTGCGCTTCTTTTTGCATGCGGTCGGCGGCTTCCTGGGCTTTTTGCATGACTTGTTCAAAATCATCTTCCTCATCCAATTCAACATCCAGACCAAAAGCACGCAGCATTTCTTCGGTCATCTCCTGCTGGTGCTGTTTTTGTTCTGCCTCAAACTCTTCACGGGTATGATCGGCATAATGGTTGTAAATTTCGGTCAATGCTGAAAAATCCCGATCTGGAACCTGGAAGAGCTCTTGGCAACGCTTCAGGATCAAGTCGACAATTTTTTCCCGGTCTTTTTTCCCAAAAACTTTATGCGGATAAGCCCGATGCAGCGCCTCTACCTCTTCAGCCATTGTATCTTGTTGTTTGAGGTGCATTGGCTTGATTTCCTGATGGTAAAATGCCAAACCCGAGCTCATCTGATTCTGTAAGGACTCTAAATGTGCCTTGAGCTTGTTGATTTTGTTGAGCAGGGTATTGAACTGCTTGTAGCGTTTAGCCCGTGGGCTATTGTCTTTTTGAGCAACCTTGATGCTGATTGGCTTTTTCATGGGGCGAAAATAACTGAAAAAGTGTAATCCCCGAATCCATTTAAATAAGCTTTTTTCTTCATTTTCACGTATCTTCGCCCCTAATTATAATCCACATGAACAATACTTTACGCCAGAAAACTACATTGCTAGCCCTGATGCTATTCTTTTGGGGAGGAGCAGCACCTGCCAAAGCTGAAGCGTATTTCAGCTACAACAGTTCTATCAAACAAGCCTACCAAAAAGCAGTGGCCTTACGGCTCGATGAAGCTGCAGCCATTTTGACCAAACTCAAGGCTCAAGACCCCCAAAACCTTGCCGTTTACCACATCGAAAATTACCTCGATTTTTTTCGCCTCTACATCAATGAGGATGCTGAAGAATACAACCGCCTCAAAAAACACCTCGATCTGCGCCTGGATAAAATCAAAGCGGGCGACCCTAAATCGCCTTATTACCTCTATGCGCAAGGGGATATTTTTTTACAGTGGTCTTTAGTAAAACTCAAATTTGGCGACTTCATGGGGGCTTTCTCCAACGCGGGCAAAGCCTTTCGTTTGTTGAAAAAAAACCAGGAGAAGTTCCCTCAGTTTATGCCCAATTACAAAGACCTAGGGCTCTTACACGCACTGGTCGGTACCATTCCCGACAATTATCAGTGGGGGGTAAAATTGCTGGGGGGTATGCAGGGCTCAATTGCCCAAGGCAAAGCCGAATTGGAAAAAGTGATGCGCTACGCCCGGCAAAACGAGTTCATGTTCGCCGATGAAACCATGGTGTACTACGCCTTTATGGTTTTGCACCTGGAAAATGATGCCGATGAAGCCTGGAAAACATTGCAAAATCAAAACCTGGACGTGGCCAAAAATCCCCTGCACTGTTTCCTCAAATCCAGCGTAGCACTTCGCAGTGGCCACAATACTGAGGCGATAGAGATGCTGAGCCAATACCACAAAACAGCCGGTGCCCTGGATTTTCCAGCCTTGGAATTCCAGTTGGGTTTGGCCAAATTGCGCCGCCTGGACAGCGATGCCGCGCCTCATTTTCTGAATTTCCTCAGCCGCTTCCGTGGCCGCAACAACATCAAAGAAGCGTACCAAAAATTGGCCTGGTCAGAACTGATCAAAGGCAATACTGCCGGCTACAAACGCTACTTGCAATTGTGTACCCAAAAAGGTGTCGCTGATTTTGGTTCGGATAAAAACGCCCAGGAAGAAGCCCAAAGCAACACCATTCCCGACCCAACCCTGGTCAAAGCCCGCCTGCTTTTTGACGGCGGCTACTTCTCAAAAGCGCATGAGCTTTTGATGGAAAAAGAAAATTACCGCTGGCCCACTCAAGCCACCCAACTGGAATACACCTACCGCCTAGGCAGGGTGCTACATGGCCTGGAACGCTGGGAGGATGCCCTGGGGCTTTACCGCCAAACCATCACAAATGGCCGGGAATCCACTTATTATTATGCTTGCAATGCGGCGCTACAGGCTGGGCTAATTTGTGAGCTGCGCAAAGACTATCCTCAAGCTCGCCGCTTCTTCCAACTCTGCACCGAGATGCGGCCCAGTGATTACCGGACGAGTTTGCACCAGGCGGCGAAGGCGGGAATGGGGAGAGTGAAAAATGAAAAATGAAAAATGAAAAATGAAAAATGAAAAATGAAAAATGAAAAATGAAAAATGAAAAATGAA
>JAIYAV010000026.1 GCA_027488855.1 Saprospiraceae bacterium | reverse complement strand
TTTGCTTACCGAAAATGTACTCCCCTTCCAGGGGTCGGGGGTTCTGAGACAAATGCACACTACCAAATTCAACGCAAAATTCCTTAAGTCAATGACATTGGGCTAAAGCCCGATCAAAAGGAAAACCCTATCCACGCGCTAAAGCACGTGGCAATTGATGTCCTCCGAGCAAAAAGTTCAGATGGATGGGCAAATTGGGGCAACATAATTCATGCTGCCTAAAATTATTGAAACAGAAATACGTTTTTATCATACGTTTTTCTAACCCGGAAAGACCGAACGACTACACCGATTATGCGCATTGTCTTTGTACTTTTTTGGGGATTGTGGGCTACCTGGCTGGGTGCACAGACCTTTTTTCCAGTCAAAATCAGCAACCGTTGGGGTTTGATCAATGGAGAAGGGAAACTGGTCATTCAACCCCGCTATGAAGCCATCGGCGACTTCAAACTCTACGGTTACGCAGTCATGCAACGCGAAGGCAAAGTGGGCATGCTGGATCGGCAGGGTAGGGAAGTGGTCGCCCCCCAATACGAAGACCTGCGCGTACTGGATTCCCTCCTGGTAGCCGTCATGGATCAAGGGCAATGGATGGTGGTCAACCTGCAAGGGCGGATCATCTTGCCCAAGGGCTACGACCGCTTGTTGGTATGGGAAGGCGGCTATCTGGCCTATCGGCAAAACCAGAAATGGGGAGTCATGAACCGGGAAGGCCGCAACATTGTACCCGCCCAATACGACGAAGTCCAACTCAAACAAAATCGCTTCGTTCAAACCACTACCGATGGCCATCTGGGCTTGTACCTGCTGAATGGCAAAGAACTCCTCAGCCCCGTCACCGAACAGATTGACATCCTCAATGATAGCCTCTTTTTTTTCCGCCGCAATCAACTCTGGGGCGCCATCGATCACCGGGGCCGCCAAATGGCCCCCAACCGTTTTCAATCCTGGCGCCGCCTTTCCGATAGTTATTTTATTTTCCAAAACGGTGCCCAAAACCTGCTGTTTTCCTCCATTTGTAAAGGCATCGTGACCGACGGAAAAACCTACGACGATTATTATCCCCTCACCACCCGCTACATCATCACCCGCAAAGACAAAACGCTGGGCTTAATCGATTGGTGTGGCAAAGCGATTCTTGCTCCGCTCTACGACGAAATTTTGCTGCACTCTCCTTCCGTATTCCGGGTCAATTTGAAAGGGCAATGGGCCTTGCTAAAGGAAGGAGACCAGGAGTTGACTCCCTTCAAGTACAGCTACATCGCTCCACCCAAAGGCCCGGTGAGCATCGTCAAACAAGGCCAGGACTTTGGCCTGATCAACCTGGCGGGCAAAGAACTCACCCCGGCCCGCTACCGCAAAATCACGCTGGATGGCAATCAAGCCAAAGCCTACAAAAAAACAACCAACAGCGGACAAGCCGAGGCCCTCGACCTCCTGCGCTTCAACGATGCCGGAGAATTGGTGGCCGATCAAAGTTTGGAGCGACACTTCAAAGTGCGCATCGGTGGCGCTAACAACAGCAATCCGCGCATTTTGGAGAAAGACGAAGCAGGCTACGTTCTGGAAAAATACGAGTGGTTTTATGCGGCTAAAGACGACCGCTGGGGCCTGCGCAACATTGCCGATGGCAGCATTCAAATCCCGCCCACCTTTCGGCGCATCAAAGTGGAGCCCGAATTGGGCCTGACCCTGGTGGGGATGCCCAGTTCCAAGGACTACGAATTTGAACGCACCACTTACCGCTTCGAGTACATCTATGGCCTCATCGACAACAACCTCGGGGCCTTGGTCACCGAAATCAGCGCCGTCCATTTTTTTCTGGAAGATTTCCGAAGTGGCAGCACCTGGGCCCGCTGCTGGATGCAATCGGGGCGTTTTGGACTGGTCAACCGCCGGGGACAATTCCAGACCGAGGATTTTTCCTTCATCGGCCCCTTTCAGGATGGAGTGGCGCGGATGAGTCAGGTGGGGCGCATATCGGGTGCCTTAAAACCCACTCAAGATCTGGGCAAACTCCAGGATTACCTCTCCGCGCTGGCCTCACCCGTCGCGCTGGCCGATGTAACCCAATACGACCAGATTTTTCGCGACAACGCCTATCTCACCTGTGAATCCTGCACCTGGGGCTACGTGGATACCTCCGGACAAATGCGCATGAAACCGCAGTTTACCTTTGCCCGCGATTTTGTCAACGAAGTGGGCATTGTGCAGCGGGACAACAAGTGGGGCGTGGTCAACCGTTTTGGCAAACTCGTGATTCCCTGCCAGTACGACGACATCCATTTTTTGGAAAATACCGAAAATAAAATCATTCGCCTCTACGTGCAACGGCCCAAATACGGCTTGATTGACACCCTGGGGCAACTGGCCGTCAGTGCCGTATACGACCAAATTGGCTCCTTCCGCGAGAACCGCCTGGCGGTGATGCGCGATGGCCTCTGGGGTTTTGTGAACAACGAGGGCCTGGAAATCATCCCCTGCCGCTTTCGGGAGGTCAGCGACTTCAACGAAGGTTTGGCGGCGGTGAAATTGGGGCGCTACTGGGGTTTCATCGACAAGTTGGGCAACGTGATGATTGATTTTCAATACAAACGCGCCGGAAACTTTCGCGACAAACTGGCTTGGGTAGAATCCGACAAAGGCATCGGCTACATCAATGCCCACAACAAACTGGAGATCCCAGCGCAGTTCGAACAAGCCCAGGATTTTGACCGTGGGGTAGCGCGAGTCAAAGCCGAAGGAAAATGGGGTTTGATTGATGCCAAAAACCGCTGGATTTTGAAGCCCAAATACGTGGAGATTCGCCCTTTTGATCAAACTGGATTGGCCGTTGGGGTACTCACGCCCGACAACAGCCGCCTGGGCCTGATCAACTTGCAAGGGCTGCCCGTTGGCAGCAGCAATTATACCGAAATCTACCCCTTCAGTGAAGGATTGGCGGTGGTCAAGGATCGCAGCGCTTATGGTTACATCGACACCACGGGCAAATTGCTGATCCCCTGTAGTTATTCCCGGGCCGAACCTTTTTCCGAAGGCCGCGCTGCTGTGTACAAAGACGGCAACTGTGGCTACCTGACCCAGGAAGGAGCTGCCCTGACGGGATTTGTGTTCAAACAATGTCAGCGTTTTGCCGACGGGCGTGCGGTGGTGTTCCAGGGGAGTTTGCGCAAGGCGGGTTTGTTGGATACCTCGGGCAAATTGCTCATCGAACCCAGCATCAATCGCCTGCTGGATTTTAGCGAAGGCCGTGGACTGGTGCGCGACGAACAATACCGATTTTATTACATCACCGAACAAGCGGGCATGTACAATGGTTATTATCAAAAAGCGGGCAGCTTCAACCACGGGGTGGCGGTTGTGCAAATCAACGGCAAGTGGGGTGTGATCAATCGCCGGGGCATGGAACTGGTGCCGCCCAAGTACAGCCGCATCGAAAGTTTTGAAAATGGCTACGCCAAAGTGCGGATAGATGGTTTCAGTGGTTTGTCCAATTTGCAAGGCGATTTGATCGTCGGAGCCGATTTTGAGTACATCCGATACGCCGGACAAGGCGTTTTTCGGGTGGAACAAGGAGATAAAATTGGTTATTTTGATACGGATGGAAACTGGATTTGGACACTTTCTAATTGAATTGAGCTGAAATTAGAGTTAGTTAAATTTTTGATATACAATAAATTATTATTTTTTAATGGAGAAAAAACTACTGATTTGTAGTGAACAAAAATATGTTTATTGTCATTTGAATCCTCGCCCAATGCCTCTACTTTTACATTATCAAAGATGCAGGACGAAAGTCATGCTGGCTTGCACAAGCGGGCCCCATAGGTTTAAAGTGATTATGATTCATATGGCGAGGCTTGGGGTGAAAATCCCAAGCTTTTTTTTGTTTAGAAATAATCTTACCTTTGCCTCATTATACTTGCTAATCCAAACAGACAAAAAATGAAGTTTTTTATCGACACTGCCAACCTTGATCAAATCAAAGAAGCCAAAGACCTGGGTATCCTGGACGGCGTAACCACCAACCCATCCTTGATGGCCAAAGAAGGCATCTCCGGCACCGACAACATCCTCAACCATTATCGCGCCATTTGTGAAATTGTAGATGGTGACGTGAGTGCTGAGGTGATCTCTACAGATTTTGCTGGCATGATCGAAGAAGGCCTGCGCCTGGCCGATCTCGCCCCCAACATCGTGGTGAAAGTGCCCATGATCAAAGACGGCATCAAGGCCATCAACTACTTTACCGAACACAGCATCCCCACCAACTGTACCCTGGTGTTTTCGGCTGGTCAGGCGATCCTGGCGGCTAAGGCTGGTGCCACCTACCTTTCCCCTTTCGTAGGCCGGGTAGACGACATCAACTGGGACGGCATGGCGCTGATCCGCGAAATTGCGGAAATTTACGCGATCCAGGGCTTTGACACCCAAATCCTGGCTGCCTCTATCCGCAACTCCAAGCACATCGTGGATGCGGCCAAATCAGGTGCAGACGTGGTGACTTGCCCACTTTCGGCCATCCTGGGCTTGCTGAAGCACCCCCTGACCGACATCGGCCTGGAGCAATTCCTGGCGGATCACGCAAAAGCGAATAAATAATCGAGCTTAGGCTACGATTGAAGAATAAAGAGAGGTTATCTATATACCATTTTAGAAAGGGAGCGGGGTAAATTCTGCTCCCTTGTTTTTTGGTAAAAAGTTTAGTTTCTTTAAATTTTATTCTCTAAGGTGACCCCTAAGGTGCTCTTAGGTGTCTTAGGTGGTGAAAAGAAAAACCTGCGAAGCAGGTTAATTATTTTACCACCTTAGACACCTTAGGGCACCTTAGCCGGTAAAACTTAAACATTGTGAGTGCCAAACCAAAATCCTACAGCTCCTCCACCAAAGTGAACTACTGGGCCGCCATCCTGCGCGCTGTGCCCCTCGCTGGCATCTTTTACGGCATCCTGGCCACCGCTGGAAACCTGCTGACCTACGTCATCTTCGGCGGCTACACCAATTTTGCCCAAAAAGTCATCACTGGCCTGCAACTCTTCCTGCTTTGGCTGATCGTGAGCAGCGCCGTGCGCACCCTGCACCTACTGGCCAAAGACATTCCCGTACTCATCCTCTGGCTGGCCGGGGGCCTCACCGCCATCGTGAGTGTACTGCTGGCCCCCATCATCATGAACCTCTTTTACCAAATGGGGTTGGAAGTGGGCCCGACGATTGCCGAGGCTTCCAAGTTGCGCTTCTACCTGGCGCTGGGGCTGATTTTTTCGTTGATCGCGATCATTCATGTACGGGTGAAGAACAAGGCGCTGGGCGGGACACTGGAGTGGGTGATTGTGCTGGGGATGGGGGTGTTGTTTTATGTGTATTATTTGAAGTAGGGGATTTGGAAACTTGATGAAATTGGCTTATGTTTATGGAAAGTTCTTTGACATTCCTGGCAATATTTTGAGCTGATCCAATTTTCGTTTTTTGAACCACAAAGAGCGAAGCATGCAAGATGTTGCGGTATCCCGCAGGATTTGCCCGGTTCGCTAATGCATGGTCGCAAAAGTTAATTAGTTGCTTTTTTGCAAGTGTTCGCGTTATGCTTTATTTCCCATTGTTTTACACATAACAACTTTGAGCTAAAACAAAAAACCGGGTTTTTGCCCTGTTTTTTTGTGCAATATTCACGCATTCGCTGTCGCAAATGCTTAATTTTGTTTCACTTAAAAGCAAATTGCTCAAATTTTCGCTAACAATGAGCGACCCAAAAGAGCTTGCTTTTATCAATTATTTACGCATAAAAAGAGAATTAGATACATGTATTGTGACAATTCTCAGCTCATTTTTTTGTCGCAATGTTTTGCTATTCAGTGTTTTGGAAAAGGACAGGGTAGGAGAGCATTCCATAATTGACGGGGACTGCGACACACTAAAAGCCATCCTAGGGGAGAAATTATTTGTAGGAGAGCATTCCATAATTGACGGGGACTGCGACGCAAAGTTTCATCTGAGGATGCAGGCACTTGAATGTAGGAGAGCATTCCATAATTGACGGGGACTGCGACAATAACAATTCGTGTTTTCATGTTGTTTTTTTTGTGTAGGAGAGCATTCCATAATTGACGGGGACTGCGACGTACTTGAATGAAA
>JAIYAV010000228.1 GCA_027488855.1 Saprospiraceae bacterium | reverse complement strand
TTGTATCTTTGTAATGATAGTGTGATGATCCATTCTCGTTTTTTAGTCACTACAAAAATGGGGATTCACATTATCTTTTTTCTATTCTCTTTTTAGGGGCACAAAACGCTGTTGCGCCCTCACAGCATGTGAAATTTTGCTAAAAAGGTAGAAATAAATAGCCAATATTGCACAGTCTTTTCACTGCGCATTTATTTCCCAGATTAAATATTTTCCATTGACATAGTCAAATACGATTTCTTTGATCGTATGGCCTTTGATTTTAACTACGTGTTTTGGATTTTGTCCTATGGTCACGCGCATATTTTCTTCATAGACCTTTTTATTGGAAGTATTGATTTTGTCTAACCCGGTACTTATTTCCCTGATCGTCTTAAAGATTTTTGAATGGTCAGTTTCTATTTCTGTTTTTAGTGATTTTTCAAAAAACAAGGTTTGTTTTTTGTGGTAAATTTCAATCCCGGGAGCTAAAATCCCTGCTATGTCATCATTGTTGCTTGAACTCAACACTTTGATTACTTCATCAAATTTTGGCAGTTTACTCACATCAGCTGGCTTATTGGAGTAGGTGTCCCGAATTTTAACGCTGGATAGTGTTCCTCTTTTTGAGATTTCTACCGAGTAGTTTGTTTTGTCATAACTCCATTTTTCACCGTAGTCGCCAATGTCCTCCTTTTTGTCCGGCTTGCCCAATAGTTGAAGAACTTCTTTTTTATCAATACCTAGTTTAAAGCCCTTAAAGCCAATGTCAGTTGTAGTGTCGTTGCTTGAAATTTGAAGAGACCATATGATGGCTGTATCCCTTGCTGCATATTCGAAAACCATGTACAGACTTGTGTCCGGTTTGAGGAGAAAAACTTCATACGCAAAACCGTCGTCATATTTGCCTTGTTGAAAAGGTTTCCCAAGTTCGTTTGTTGCCGTTTCCCGATACTGTCCAAGTCGGAAACCGTTCAAATCAGTGACTACTGTTTGTGCGCTTACTTTTAAAAGTGTTAGGAAAAGTAAGAAGGTTGTTGTTTTTATTGGGTTCATTGTTTTTGGACTTGTGGGTGACGGCGACTTGGCGGCGAGTGTTGGCTTTGCGGATTGGGCTTTCGCCGCGATGTGCGGCCATGCTTTGTTTGATGAATTTTAATTATTTTGCTTTTGCTGCCTTTTTTATGGCATCAAGTTCACCTTTCGTCATGCCAGTAATTGCCAAAATTGCATCGTCTGTGTAACCTAATTTTAGGCAATTCAATGTAATTTCTTTATTTCGCTTTGTTCGTTCATCCTCCCGAAGCTCGTCTTCAACTTTTCTAGCCGCATTTGCTGCCGCCTCCTCCGCTTCTATTTTTAGGCTTTCAGCATAACTCGCTTCATCATGAAGGTTTTCCAAAAACTTATTGTATTTCTTCCGTTCATCATCTGGCAAATTCATCACATTTAACTTCTCTCGTACTTCGCTCATGCCCTTTGCCCGAAACTCGTCCAGCACTTCGCTATTTTTAAAAAAGTAAATCCACTCATCCAACGTGTCGTTCACGATGTCGTTAAATTTGGTCGTGCGGATCAAATAATATTCAGGATAGGTTTGATGAACGCTTGGCTTGCCGAGCATTTTTTTCTGTGCAGTCGTGAGTTGCAAATCTGTTTTGGTATGCAATCCTTTGAATTTAGTCTGCCCAACGTAAACGTAATCTTCACCTTTTCCCAATTCAAAGTATACGATACTGACAGCAATTACTTTTTTTATCGCCCCATATTTTGCACTCTCGGGAAGGTATTCGGTGATGGCTTTCGAGGTGGCGAACAGCATCCGCATCAGGTAGTCCAACTCCCTCGTATTCTGAATTTCGATGATGATGTGTTCGCCCTTTGAGTTTTCGGCAAACAGGTCAACACGGTTGAATTTTTCGTCTTCCTCTTCTTGGTTGCCCTCACTTTCCAAAAGCCCCTCGATCTTCACATCTTCACCCAATAGCTCAGACAAGAAACCTTCGAGGATGTCGAAGTTCTTTTTGTCGCGCAGTATTTTTTTCGCTGCCCAATCGAAACGGATGTGCTTCTTGGCCATTAGGAATATCTTTTCAACAAAGATAAGATGTTTTAGGGATAGTAAGTGAAAATTTTTTGTGTTGTAATTTTTCGGCGAACGTTTGCTTCACTGTCAGCCGCCGCGTCAGCGAGCGGTTGACAGTGAAGCAAACGTTCGCTGCTATCTTATTTTACTCATCTTTTTTGAAATCATCTTCGTTAAACTTCATGCTCATAAATTCAGGTTCGTATCCCTCAGGAAAATTTATCAAGCTATGAAAACACTTAACACAAGGCAGTAAGTCCGTATCAAAATGTAATTTCAGATCATGAATTCCCAAATCTAATTCTGCTCCACAATTTTCGCAATTGCCCCCTTTGCCCAGAGTTGAAAGTATTTGCTCAGAACCATTAAATTTGTCATGTTTACATGCCCAGTACATAAACTTTAGCAAAACTCTTAAGTCTCTATATTCTTTTATCTCCTTATTCAAATCCACTAACGAAAATAAAATTTCATCGACAATCCAAAAAGTGTATGCCATCAAGTAGGGCATAAAAAAATAGATATGTTCCCATTGTTTTTCAACATCTTCTTTGGATGAGAAAATGAAATTTAGATTTCTATCTTCTGTTTTGTAATTCCTATCCCTAGTTACTATGTGAAGTGCTAAGTTTGATAAAGGATCAAAGCTATTAGAATTGGTTTTGTCAAATCGTAAAATATGTATAATCTCTTTGTTCAATAGAGGTTTGTTTCCCAATTTATTAAGTGCCTTTTCAATGATTTCTTCTTTGTTTAAATTTTTACTACTTGGATCATAATTATTTGGGTCTCCATTTAGGAAGTAAGTTTTTGTAAAATCAGTTGGATCTACTAAGATCATTTCAAGCAGAGTTAGACTATCTTTAAGTGGTTTCCTAAAATTTGCATATGCAACATTAGTTATTCCTCGCATCGAACAACTTAAACCTTCATGAAGGAAATTGAGTAAATCGCCAGTTATTGATGTTAACAATCTTTTACACAATATCTTCTCTAAAATATCATGTTTGCCATTTTCTGCAAGCCAGTCTAAAGCGTGAATATCTTTATTTGTAAACTCTTTTACTTTTTTTAGATTTTCGTCAATTTTAAACGAGAAATCAGATTTATATAGTTCATTGAATATTTCATTAGTATGTAGCTCCAGCATCATGTCATAAATCTGAACACATAGGTTATGTGCAACATGGTATTTCTCAGGCAAGACTGTTTTCGTGTCTTTATCAATGTAAATCATAGGAATTTGAATTTAGTTTGAAGGGAATCCAACATTTTCACTACATTAAAAGTTCCATGTATTTGTCTTTTCTTGGTTGCAGCGAATGTGGGCATGGGCGACGTGGCCGGCCGCGCTTAGTCGGCCATGTGGGACCATGCAGAGTTCATATTATTATTTTGTTATTTTATCCCTTAATTCAATTATTTTTGAGTAGGCAGGGCACTTATCATTTACTTCATTGGTTATTTCATTGGTTATTCGATTCTTTTTAATTGCTAATTCGTGGTTGTCGGGTAAATATGGACAGAAACCTTCGAAAGGTTCCGCGTGGTTATGATACCAGTCATATGACCCAGCAGGGAGTATTTCTCCTCCATGATTTATTTTTAGGATTTCGGTTTTGATATCATACATATTTGGACTTTTTCCTCTAAACAGATTGAAATTATCAGTTTGTGTAGGTATGTTTTCATTAAATGGAAAATATAGCACATCTGATTGGTTTATCGTAGTTTGACCGTCGAACTTACAATAAACTATTTTATTCCCGAATTTATCGTAAAAATCAAGTGCAAATTTTATGGCTTTAATGGGTTTTGATGTTTTGTTGGTAACCCTAACATCTAATTGAACTAATCTTTCATTATTGTTTAGTATTGTATGTATATTTATCAATTTTATGCCTACAATACTTCGTAGATACTCGTCATATTTATCCCATTCTGCTTTAATTTCAGGACAAACCTTATCCACTTGTTTTTGAATCTCATCGAACTCGCCTTGCCGTTTTTCTCTCAGACTTGTTTCTTCGGTAAGTTCGTTAAATAAATCCCCAAACGAAATACTTTTCGCTTTAAAATATGCAAACAGTTCAGCAACTGCCTTATCATATTCATCGGCGGGAATTATTAAATCTGAAAGTATTGGATTCTGCGCATAAGAGGGATGTTTTTTCATATAGGCATCCCTTCCATTAACAAACATCAAAAGTTCGTCCAACAAATTTTCCCTATTTCCGTCTAATTTCGGACTTATTCCTTTCAATTCAGCAATATCCTTTTTCAAGGTTTCCTGGTTTATAGTTTTATCCAAAGGGTTGCAGCCCATTACTGAGATAAGCAATAGGCAAAAAATGAATCCGCCAGTCTTAACTATGTTCATATTTATAATTTTTATGTTTTTAGTTGATGCGAACTTAAGTACTACCGCACGTCCTATTTTACTTAGTCACCTAAAAGTGCGTACATTCCCGCTTAGTCTGTACCCCTTCTCTACCTCGTTCTGCTACTCTTAAGTCCTTATTTTTAGATAAATACATAGCATTACATATTTGATCAGTAAGGTAAAAACAAGAACCCTATCATGCAAGCAAGTGAGGAACTAAATTTTCAAATCATCAATCAGGCTTTTGATCCGATTCCAGCCCTTGTGTGTAATATGCGTATAAATTTCGATGGTCGCCCAATACCTTATTCCCTCATCTCACTCACCCCCACCTCCAAAAACTCCAAATCCCCCGACCACCCCACCACCCGACTCTCCACACCCGGCGGCATCACCCAAGCATCCCCTTGTTTCAATTCTTGCAAAGCATACCCCTCCACTTGTAAATCCAAACTCCCTTTCAGCACAAAAGAGAAAAGAATATCCCAATCGTGAATACTAGTTTGAGGCTTTTCCCCGCTTTGATCAGGCCGCACCACCTGTACCGATGCCACTCCTTTGGTCGCCTGAAGAATCCCCGTATCCCGATGCTCAAAACCCTTAATTCTCCAGGGTTTCCAGCTGGCGGCTGCCACCCGATGATGGCAAAAAGTTTGCCCTTGAAATTCCCGCTCAGGCCGAAACTGTGGCGTAGGCAAGGTCATCTCATGGTCAATCGTGGTCATGTGCACCGCTGGAACCCCAATTTCGATCACCTCCAGATTGTCCGATGCTTCCAGCACCTGGTGCCGGATTTCAGGCGGTTGGGTTACACAATCCCCCGCATGGAGGATGAAGGGTGGCCCCTGGTCTTCGTACACCAGTTTCACCCAGCCATTGTAGCAATAAATCAACTGGAAGCCAATCGTGTGGTAATGCACCATGTCCGGCACCGGGCCACCGTTGGGAATGCGGATGTGTGAAGCAATGATGCTGCCCCCCAAGCGGTCGGGGATCAGATCGCGGTACAACATGCCCGCACGGCCAATCACCCAGGGGTCTTGGTCTTGCAGTTGGCGCACTTCAAATTTGTGCTGGGTAGCTGGTCGGTGCAGTTCATAAGACCTGGGGAGCAATTGAATGCTGGTTCCATTCGGGGCGATCAGAGTGCTTTCTCCCCCGGCCAGTGCTTCTGGATCGTCGGTCAATAGGTGAATGCAGGGCGGACTAACCGTTGCATGCCGATCAATCCGCAGGTGTAGGCCATGCCCGGACATGACGGCCACGGCTGGGTCGTCTGCTGGAAAGATCTGATCCAGGCGGAATCCCAATTGGGTGAAGAAATTAATGTCCTCGGTCAGTGCGGTGCTGGGGAGTACGACTTGTGCCAGTATAGCTGTTGTGTTGTTCATTGTTTGATTCAGTTGTTGTATACTGCAATTGAGTAACTCAAAATACGCAGTCTAACGCTCAATTTCTTTCTTTTCGCAAAAGCAACGATTTTTTTATGCGTTCCGCACTTTTTGAGGCTTCGCCTCTTTTTGCTAAAAGCGACAGGATGGCAAAACGGATGGAACGGATTTAACGGATAGGAACGGATTTTAATCCCGCCTACGGCGTGATGGGGTAGAATTAGCAGTTTTTAATTGAACCATCTAAGACCTCTCGATTACCCACAAAATCGACAAATTAGATTAGTGATTGATATTGAGTATTTTACCGTAGCCTCAGAACCCCAAACCCCTGGAATGGGAGTACATTTTCGGAGAGCAAAAAATTGTATGGCACCTTCAAAAGACTGAATTTTAGGCTAACGTAGGCTGTACTCCCCTTTCAGGCAGGGCCGATTGATTCTGTTTTTCGAAACACAAGAGATGTAATTTTGGCTAACGCCAAAATGTTTATTCACCACGACGACACGACGAACACGACGTTTTGCTCCGCACCACACGCCGCTTGCGGCGTGTTCAAATCGCGCGAAGCGCAAAAACGTCGTGTCGTCGTGGTGAATAAATCAAGCAGCGAAGCTGCCTTTTAGTAACTCCAATTAGAACCAATCACCCCTGCCTTTCAGGGGTCGGGGGGCTAAGGCTAAAGCACAATCTCGCATTCAACGCGCGGTTTTGTGGGTAATTGACAGTAGATCGTGAAAAAACGAGCGGCGGAGCCGCTTACTGCGTAATGCCCATTACGATTTAACGCTCAAAGCTAGCGGCGGATAAGAACGAGCCGAAGGCGAGTCAAAGTCCGTTCCTATCCGTTTCGTCCGTTTAATCCGTTTTGCGATCCTGCCGCTCTACGCCGAAAGCGTTAAAGCGCAGAGCGCGTAATGCAAGGCCTACTTCCAAATCTAAAGCTGATCGATCCTGTCCATTCCCCCCGCCGGAACAAACCGATTCTCCGTCACCTGCCCCGACCAATCAAAATCAGGATTCTCCTCATGAGATTTCCGCTAGTTCAAGTATTCTTTCCTTTATCCGCTAGGCCAAGTCTTACCCGCTGGTGCAGTGTCATGACCTGCACCAGCGTTGTGCCTTGGGCGTTAATGGGGAAGACTTGGGCTAGCGGGGTACACTTCATTGGATGCCGCTTTATTTATCATATATCCATCCTGTCTCTTTGAAAGCTTTATATCTTTGTTTTAATGGTTTTTTATGAAATTCATTCTCCAGCTTTCTCCTCATATAGAAAAAGCATCCTTCACACTTAATCAGCATATTGTTTGTTTTTTTAATTTGATTAATAATCATAAACTCTTGCTCATTAATTGGCACCCCTTTTCTTTCTAAATAATATATTCCTTCGATTCCATAAGCTTGAATCTCTGGATCAAATGAAAGAAGCCAATTTTTTAATACCTCTTTCTTCCTTTTGTTAACTAAATCCAACATCTCATAGCAATAATCGGGTGGTGAACCTCCAATACTGCACCAATGACCAAATATCTTCACCTCCAATGGGAATATTAAACTATCTGGTAGTGAAATAGGACCAAATTCATTTTCTTTTAGGCCCTTCAATTCTCGCAGTTTTTCACTATTTATGTGTGTTATGTCTGATTCATCACTTGAATCCATATTATATTTAATAGCAATTATTTCATCTTTGTGTAGAATCATGGAAAAATATTCCGTGTGTTTTGTTTGTAAAATATCCACCCACCAAATCTGATTTTCAGCACCATACCCTATATCTCTTCTAATTATTGATGCATCTTTAATTGGCTTGTCAATTGACTGTAGCCATTCTTCAAGTTTGCTTAAATTAGTTATTTCTAATGAATTAATTTTTTGATTCAGCAAATGAAATAATTGGCTATCCTTGGCTATCAATGCTTGATAGTTTTGTCCTTGCAAATTCAGCTTAAAAATTAAAAGGATTAAAATAAGTAGAACTCTTTGCGTCATTATTGTTTATTTGATAGCCAATGGGCTGACCAGTGCTACACAAGACCCCTTCTCCAAAACCTCCACCCACTAATCCAAGTTTACGGCCTAAACATCGAAAGCGCCACGCTGGTGAATGTACCAAGGTGGCGCTTTCGATGTTTAGGTCGTAAACTTAGGCCAAATGGGTCAATATCTACACCCCTTTTGAAGCAAAACGGTAAAGTATTTGCCTCAATAATTTAGCTTAACCAGTTTAAACGCTAACTTTTCCTCTTTTCTCATAAACTGAGCCAACATAACGTAACCTGATTGCGCCGGATAAAGAAAAAAAGCAGTTTGTTTGGCTGCAGTGATGTCAATGTGATCAATACTCAGCTCACCCTCGGCTGGTTTGAAAATATTTCCAATTACTGTTTTGGTTTTCTCCCCTTTTTCACGATCATAATTGACATAAGTGATATTAAAAGCTCCATCTTTACTTTTTTGCAAAAACTGATAATCAAACTGTCCAGTCAGTTTGGTCATCCAACCTGAAAAACCAGGCCCCATAAAGTCGACTCCGGAATGCAGGGCAATTTGAGATTCATCTTTGGTGTAGTACTTAACCTTAGTGGGAGCAAAGGCTGCATCGAGTTCCATCACCCAGATGTTGCCGACTTTGATTTTAGTAACCGCACCTTGGATATTCCCCCCAGAGGCCAGACTCAAAGCAAGCATGCCGCCATCCACTACTCTTTTGAATTGCTCAAAAACCATAAGGTAACGCCCATTCGCCATAGGGATAATGGCATGGTTATAGTTCAAAAATTTATCTTCAATACTGGCCTTGGCTTTAGCATCGAATAACTTATAAATATCCTTAGTCCAGGATAGGAATTTTTGGCTCAATTCTTTCCGGCTCGACAAATCGTAAGTTTTGATGAAAATTCCTTTGCTTTTGTCTACTCCTGGCTTCGAACTTTCATCGTAATATTCCCCCTGTATCAACATTTCATTGCTATTTTCTTTAAGGATAATCGAAGTAAGCGAAAGCTGCTGTTTGTCAGACTCGATGGAGGTATCTAGGATTTTTTCGCCAGTATCTACTGAAAATACAGTGAGGAAATAATCCAGTTTTTTGGAAAGCAAACCGTTCCTGCGAATAGTAATACCTGAAATGTACTTATCATTGACATCAGAAATTGTAAAAAATTCGTATCCATCATTTTTTTCCGGCGTTTCATAATTCCATTTTTCTTTAAAGCTATCATCATAAAAAGTAAGCTTATACTGGGAGTTGGATTTCCCTATTCCTGGGCGCACAAATCCTTTGCCTGGAACTGCAACAATATTGTACATGTAACCTCCATCTGCATCGTTCTCACCTTGCTTATACAGCATCGAAATTTCACTTTTATTCATCTTGTCAATAAAAGTCGTACCTAAGGGCTGCAGGGTATTATCGAAAGATTTAAAAATGTAGGTGTACTTTTTCGGGTCGTAAAACATCAGTCCCAACGCGTTGCCATTGTATACGGTGTGCAAAAAAACGACGTTAGACGGCAATGGAAATTTAATTGACTTTACCTTAGCAAGATTTTCATCCAGTAAATCAAATCCATAATTGTCATTGCTTTTGTCAGCTTTATCACGTTTGTAAAAAACGGTATACCCAGCCACCTCATTTCCATTCATGATGGTTTTTGTAGAACTGCTCGAAGCGTTCTTGACTCCTTCAAAAATGTAGGACTGAGCGTTCAATTGTACGATACTCACGATGAGTAAGAGTGAAAAAATTGATTTTAACATGTTTATAATTTTTAAAGTTTTGGTAATGGGGTCAATTGCCATTGCTGAAATTTTGCTTGAAGCGGCCATCAGGATAGTGCTGCAAATATTTCTTTTTTGCCTCTTGACTTGCTGTTGAATCGCCAGAAATTTGGGCATAGAGGTATTTTGCAAAAAGGCCATACTCCGAATTGCTAGACGTATTGGCTTCTAAACATTCCCTCACCAACAGTAAATCACTCAAGCTAAAGTTATTGAGCAAGGATAGAAATTGGTTGTAACGTGGTGAATAGTAGAGGGAAGTTTGAGCAAGGACATCACTTAAGGTGTGATTTTTACTGTGTGTGTAAAGCTCACTAATGCACAGTGCAACAATATCTTTAAAATACCCAATTTCAGGATACGTTTTCTGATGCAACAAAGCGGTGTAGATCGCCCAATCATAATCATGATCTTGATATGCTGCTTCTACACTTTCAATCGCGCTTACGCGTCTTATTCCCAAGCGTTCAGATGCAGTGGTTGTCAGCGTCTTCACTTGCTGTTTAGTGGCCAAGCTATCCAACCATTTCATTCTTAACAAAGCATCAGGATGGGTCTTCAGGGAATCGCGGAGGGATTGCCTGGCTACATTCTGTTTACTGACTGCACTAGCCCAAACACTTTTCTTTTGTTGTTCCCAGGACTTCTTATATGGATGTTTACTACAGCCAAAGTGGGGCTCGAAATTCAATAAAGAGTCTTTCAAGGGCTCATCAATATCCTGAAAGAGCTGCATCAAACGTTGAGCTTGATTGGGGTTCGCATCTGTATTGATAAAAAGATGGTAAGCCAGCGAATCAGCCTGACGCTCAATGAGGCGGTTGTGATATCTGGATTTGAATTGCATTTTTTGTACCAGAGACTCAAACAAATCGAACTGATTATATTGGGAAGCCTGAATTTTTTTTAATTCATTTTGGAACTCCTTACTCTGAAGCTGTTCAATATGTCCCGTTAATTGTTTTATGGTATGTTGTAACACATAGTGTGCAATTTCATGACACAGCACAAAATTGAGCTGAGCTTCGTTTTCAAGCTCCGCAAGCAGCCCGGTGTGAACTACTAAAGTTCCCTCTCCCACTGAAAAAGCATTAGGCGTAGCCTCTGCTACAACGATAACCTGAGTGAGCGGCAAACTCGGATTGGCAGAAATAATTTTAGCATGAACAGCCTTTACATAAGGATACAACACATCATCAAAAAGGGCTTTTTTATCAATGATAGTACCCAGTTCTGTTTCAAGTTGTGCGCGCTCTGTGTCGAATATTTTTTTACTATCTTTTTGAAAATGAGCTGGTAAAATCCATTGCTCCTCCATTCTGGCGTGAATGCGCTTTTTTTCCAACTCCTTTTGAGTACTGTTGTTTCCATAAAACGGCTCGCTACGCAATGCCTGGCTAAACAGTACGATACACCCCAAATACAGGAAGAAAACAGAGAAACTTAATGTAGCTTTTATTGACATAAGAGCCGTGTTTGGATTATTAAACTGTGGCTTTTTTCAAGTAGTAGTCATTTGACGTAATCAAAAAAATTAGTCACGATTTTACTTTATGATTAAAACTGATTTTCAAAATAAATCGTATGTAGTTTACCATATTTCTATCAAGTAAGTCAAAAAATGTCCTTCATTCAAACAAATTACTTAATACCTCGCTCGTCCAAGTCTTCTCCATCAACCCCTAGGCTGCAACGCTGGTGCAGTGCCTTGGGCGCACGAGTATACACACTGTAAAAAGCGAGGTTTTACCCCTTATGCAAATCTAAAGATCAATAACAACAACCTCCAAGTCCCCATCCCAGCCACCAATCAGCAGTTTTTTCCCATCCGCACTAAAGTCAAAAGAAGTGACGCGTAAGTTTCCAATCTCGTATTGTTTGATGATTTGACCATTTAAACTCCAATGGATGACCAATTCATCCTCACTAGAACAACCCATAAATATTGATTTGCCACCAGGGGCAAAAGCAACTTGCCTCACTTCCTTATGGCCTTTAAATTTTTGAAGAATGTTCCCTTTTAAATCCCACAAAATGGCAGATCCATCATTTGCTCCAGTCAGGACAGATTGGCCATCCGGGGCAAAGCATACACTAATAATGTCCCCTCTATGGCCTTTTAGTTCAAGCACGATTTCTCCATTGAGTTTCCACAGGATACCTTTTCCATCTCTACCGCCAGTCAAAATGGTTTTTCCATCAGGAGAAAAAGCACCCGTTAAGAAGCCATCAGGATGAACATACGTATGAATAAGTTGATCATTCATATCAGTAAGCGTCATCTTTCCTGGAAATGGATGCACTCCACCATTGATGAAAAGTTTTTCATCTGGGGAAAATTTAATAAAACGCTCAAACATTGCATTGCCTACCGGAGCTTTAAATGATTTGATCAAATTGCCATTCAAATCCAGTAGTTTAATCTGATCATTGCTGTCTTTTTTAGTGCTCTGGTCATCAAATTCGTGAACAATAATTTTTGACCAGTCTTTGGTTACATCCATACACATCATGCTTTTGGTCTTTGTCGGAGGGACAATGACCTTGCTGGGAAGCTTTTTATCCCATAAAATCCACTCATTTCGAGATGCTGTAAATATTTTTCCGCTGGGCGTAAAGCGGGCATAAGTAGGGGCATGGGTATGACCGGAATAAGATTTGACCAGGGTTCCGTCCAGTTTTTGTAGGCGGGTTACTCTGCCTGCGTAGGAGACAAAGTTTTTGGCATTGGGGGTAAGCAGCATCTGGGTTTCATGATCGGTGCCTATTTTAGTTGCTTCCCAGGTGTTTATTTTAGATTTTTTGATGGGTTTGCCATCTATCCCAAAAGTGTATACAAAGTCTTTACCTACAACAATTGCAGCTTGATCGTCTTGGGAAAATGCAACGGCTTGAGGGGCCGCAATGCTATCCAATTTTTGGATCACTTTGCCATCGCGCGACCACAGTATGGTTTTTCCATCATCATCTGCGGTTAGCAGCATATTCCCATTGTGAGAGAATGAGCTGGACCTGATTTTCCCCCATTGTCCTCTCAGACTGCTCACGGGTTTTCCTTCCAGATTTACCTCCATTGCATTTCTACCCGATCCACTGATCAACAGCGTTTGCCCATCAGGAGCCAGGGCTGTGTAATAAATTTCAGAAATGCCATCAACCGTAAATTCTCGAATGACTTGCCAGGTTTTGGCATCCAAAATCGCCACTTTGCCATTTTCGTTTGTAGTGATGATCCAGGGTTCTTTGGGGTGATAGGCTAAAAAAATTACTTTTTTTTCCGATAGTCTTCTCGTATTATGACCATTGAGCAGCTTGCCCGTATCATCCCATTCATGAATGAAACCCAGCTCATTTCCCGCCAGTATTTTTTTACCACTTCGGTCGAAGGCAAGTGCAGTGATTGCTTTGTTTCCGATGTGTTTAAATATCTTGACAGTCGTTTTGGCACTGTCCCACAAACTTAATTGCCCGGCGTTGCTGCCGGTTAAAATCCACTTCTCATCCGCTGAGACAGCCACGCTTGAAACAATCCCGCCCGTCACTTGAAACTCCTGCAGATTTTTGGGCTTTAACTCCCAAATACGCAGATCATCATACAAATAGCCGGTGATCAACCGGTTTCCGTCGGAAGAAAATGCAGCAGTGTTTAGGATAGGAAGGCTGGTTTTGTTCGTTTGCAACTCTTGTACAACTTGCCCCAGGGGCGTGCGGACGATCACTTTACCATCCTCACAAATGCTCAGTAGTTTTTTACCATCTTTAGTTAAGGTCAACAATAGAATGGATACAACATGGCCATCAATGGTCTTGATTAACTTGCCTTGCAAATCCCAGAAACATAGTTTGCCATTTTGGTGTCCTGTAATGATGTTTTTGCCATCTAAAGAGAAAATAGCCCGTACGATGGCGCTGAATGGGTGTTTGAGCAGTACACTTTGTTTACCACCCTGAATGAGGGTAAGTTCTTTAGACTCCTCTTTACAAATCAGCAGTTTTTTACCATCAATCGACCAGGAAATGGCCACAATACTTAGGCTTGGATTAATGGGTTCTTTCTCTGACTGATCATTAGAATCCTCCTCCACTGGATAAACATCGGCCATCCCGAAACCACCCGTGTCCTCATCCGTAAGTCCTTCCCCCATGGTTGCATCCTCTTCATCGCTCTGTGCTAGGGTGGTATCTTGTGCCTCCGCTACTTTTGCAGGTGCGGCCTTTTTAAGCGCAGTATTGTCAATTGGTGCAATTTTTTTCTCTGGGGCCAGCAATTCGACAGGAGTACCAGTATGGGTATTCCAAGCTTTAATTTTTCCACTTTTGTATCCTGCTATAATTTGTTGTCCATCTGGTGAAAAAGCAAGTGACGTTACATCTGAATGCTCATCGCTGCTCAGATAAGTCTTGAGAAATGGGCCCCCAGCAAGACTCCACAAAAAAAGACCAGCCCGAACACTGCCCGTTAAAATTGTCTTGCTATCTGGTGAAAATTGCAGCGCAAAGGTAGGAAATGGTAATTTTTTGATCTCCTTTCCCTCCGCATTGAAGACATAAGTGTCCTGATCGGTTCCCACGGCATAATATAGGCCGTTCGGGGAATAGGCGAGGCTTTGCTCTTGGCCTATTATTTCCTGTTGGGAAATCTTCAATTGCGCCTGCAGATTTTGATAGCAAGAAAGAAAAAGAAAAACCAGGTTTAGGTAATGGAAAGTACGCATACTTTTTGTTGCCAAAGGTAAGCGAATTATTCCAAACCGCAAGAGTTGGTTACCACGCTAGTCCAAGTTGTCTTCCCCATTACCCTCAAAACGCAACGCTGGTGCAGTGTTGTATCCCAACCTGCCCCCATGATCCCCACACCTTCAAGACGCACAAGCATGCACGATGCTAAGGAAAATCCATCATCCCTTTTTATTCTTGATCATCAAATCCTGGCAAATACACAAAACTACTCCCCGGAAAATACGGCTCCAGTAAGTCTAGTTCCAGCAAACATTCCTGATTTTCAAATACATAATTCCATGCACTACTGTAAAGATACTCTTCCGGGTTGTCCACCCATCCCGCCCGAACCGGGTTTTGACTTGGACAAACCAGGCCAATACCTACCCTTCAATTCCGCTTCATCTCTGATTGTCGCATGGGCATTGTATCGATGATGCGGAAAAGATCAATAGGTGAAATAGGCTGACTGGTTCTTAATTTTTCAGTACCATCTTTGCCGATGAGCACGACCCTAAAAGTGTCTTTTTCAACTTTGTAAACTTGGTACAAATGCTTGGAGTCGGCAGTAGTTAAACTGGTGGTTGATTTTGGATTCAGCACGATTACCTTCAGGTCCCGGTCAACTACCCCAGCATGGTTAGCATTGAGCAGTGACAGTTGGCCACTCAACTAAACTGCTCAACAATTTTGTGCTGCTGTAAGATGTCGCTCTTTTGTCTTTTCAACAGAAAGATCCACCGATAGACCATTTTCTAAAACCTTTACCCATTCGTTCTGTTAGGCAGGCAAACCATATCGAAATGAAAAATTTCTTTTTTATTTTTTCCTTGCTTGTATCAACTACAAGCTTCGCCCAAACCAAATCAATTGTAGAAATTGCCGTTGGTTCTCCCGACCACACTACCTTGGTAGCAGCCCTCAAAGCAGCTGATCTTGTTACGACGCTGAGTGGACCAGGGCCTTTCACGGTATTCGCTCCGGTCAATGCAGCTTTCGACAAGTTACCTGCTGGCACCGTTGCTTCTTTGTTGGAGCCAGCTAACAAAGCTAAGCTTGCACAAATTTTAACTTACCACGTAGTGGCTGGCAATTTGAATGCCAAAGCTGTTTTGGCTGCCATTAAAAAAGGTAAAGGTAAGGTTGTACTTACAACGGTAAGTGGAGGTAAACTTACTGCGTCTTTGGAGAAGAAGAAAGTAAAATTGACGGACGAAAACGGTGGTGTTGCATACGTTACCGCGACAGACTTGACCGGCTCAAACGGTGTAATACATGTCATTGACAGTGTGTTATTACCGAAATAATTGAGTACAGTATTTTAGGGTTGAATTGGAAGGTGCTTTAAAAGCAAAGCACTTCCAATTCATCCATCGTTTGCTTTTTATTTGGAATGGTTTTTATATGGGGCGATAAAAAAATAATTTGTTCGTAAAATCAGATTTTGGCATGGGCCAATTCTGTACTCATTCCATCCCATTCACCAACTTCACCTTGTACCGATACCCCCCTTTAAACAAATCCAGGGACTTCAATACTTCCCGCGTTTTTTTGCTCACCCAAAACGTAGCCGTTGAATTGTACTGGCCGTAATCGATTTGGAGTTTCCAGGTATCCACCCGTTGGCCTCCGGCCAGATCGAGCATTTCGCTGCCCAGTACTTTGTAGAGGTAATATTGAGGGCCTCCTTTGCTGCCGGGGTGATAAAAATTGAGGGCAAAGGTTTTGCCTTCCTTAAAGGGCAAGCGTGCCAGGATTTCCAGGTCCAGCTCCCAATTGAGGGTAGGCTCTGACAAGGGAATTTGCCAAGCCTTGCGGGTGTTGTTGGCTACGCTGTCGGCGCCAATGATGCGCCCCGCTTCAAAATTGTAGGCCTCGATGCCTTGCGGCGATTTGGCATAATGGTAAATGGGCTTGAACGTAGCTTTTTCGGACACTGAATAAATGCTGCGGTTGAAGAGGGTATCCTGCCCCTGCCAATCTTGCTTGATCACAATTACCTCCTTGCCTTGGCGGGTCTCCAGGCTGAGTTCACGCGTCCAGAGGGAGAGGCTACGGATTCGTGCCGGGTCGGTGCTGTGAACAGAAACCAGGTATTGGCTTTTGGCAGCTTTGAGATTTTGGGTGAGTAGATCCTGCTTGTCGATGTGGATGGTATCTACTTGTTGAGCAGCCACTTGAGCCACAAAAAGGAAACAAAAAACAACAGTCGGGTAAATTTTCATGGTACTTTTTGTGTGTAAAATTCTACGCAGGGCCGGGCAATTCCAAATCCAAATGATGAAGTCCAACTTTGTTTACACGAATGCAGTTGATGGCGGATGAATGCGGTTCATCATTCACCATTTTACCTATTAATTTTTAAGCGTATTTTTCGCAAATGAAGTGGAAAAATTGGCTTTGGCATTTGGTAGCATGGTTGGGCTTTTGGGGAGCGCTCATCCTGTCCAGGGGCAGAGAAGGCGCGGAGTGGTCTCTGGTTTTCAGCTCACTGGCCTGTTTTGTGGTCATTTCCACTGTGCTGAGCTACGTCAATTACCTCTGCTTGGAGCGTTTTCTGGATCGACAGCGCTATGGCGCTTACCTCTTGCGCATGGTGCCATTCTTTCTCCTGGCCAACCTGGTCTTGGGCCTGAGTTTAGCTTACGTGCGTGAGGAGAAGCTGGCATTTTGGGGTCTGCTCCCTTCTTTGTTCATCAATTGGTTGTTGTCCACGGGGACCTACTTTTTTCAGTCGGGTATCCGTCGACAAGGGCAATTGCAGGATGCACGGGCTCGGCAACTGGAAGCGGAAATGCAGTTGCTCAAGATGCAAATCCAGCCCCATTTTTTGTTCAATGCCCTGAACAACCTCTACGCCACCAACCTGCAAGACTCCGCCAAAGCCAATGAAATGATCCTGCAATTGGCCGACCTGCTCCGCTACCAATTGGAAATCAGCAAACGCGCCAAAGTAGCCCTGTCCGAAGAAATCACCTTGACCGAACATTTTATTGAACTGGAAAAAATTCGCCTGCACGATGCCGTGGTGGAGGTAGAAAAACGGGGCAATTTTGAGCACTTGCAAATTACCCCATTGCTGTTTTTGCCTTTGGTGGAAAACGCCTTCAAGCACAGCGCAGGCATTGGTCCACAGCGCATTCACGTTTGTTTTGAGGTGGAAGGAGAGAGGCTGAGTTTTGTATGCCAAAACTCCATTGCGGCCAAACCCAGTCCCAAAACCTCAAATCAGATGGGCTTGCAAAACGTCCGTCAGCGTTTGTTGGCCGATTACCCGCTGCGGCACCAGCTGGACATCGAACACCTGCCCGAAAAATACCATTTGACCCTAACCCTACAACTCGAAAGCCGATGAAGTTATCCTGTCTGATTGTCGACGACGAACCCCCAGCCCATGTGGTACTGGAGCGCTACATCGAAAAAATTGAGCGCCTGACCTTGTTGGGACATTGTTACAATGCACTGGATGCCCTTAATTTTTTGCATCAGCATCCCATCGATTTGTTGTTTTTGGACATTGACATGCCTGAACTGAGCGGACTGGAGCTTCTGACCGCTTTAAAAAACCCTCCCCGGGTGATTCTTACCACAGCCTATGCAGAGTTTGCATTGGAAGGGTACGAGTATGGTGTGGTGGATTATTTGCTCAAACCGATTCGTTTTGAACGCTTCATCAAAGCTGTTGACCGATTGATTGCGCCTGGTGCGGAACTGCCTGTTGTGCCCAGCACCACTACCCCGGCACCCAGCTATCTTTTGTTGAACATCAACAATGCCCGACAAAAAATCGACACCGCCGACATTGTTTATATTGCTGCAGCGGGCAATTACGTCCAGTTGTATTTCCGTCAGCAGCGCCCTTTATTGGCCAATGAAACGATGAGTGACCTCCAAAAACAGTTGCCGCAGTTTATCCGGGTGCACAAGTCGTATTTGATCAATGTGGATTATCTCAGTAGGCTGGAGGGGAATCGGGTGTATTTGCAGGGTGGGGCGGAAATCCCGATTGGGGTATCGTATAAGCAGAGTGTATTGAGTTATTTTAAGGTTTAGGCCAGGGTGTTTCGCGGCAATGCAAGATGGAGCGAAAAACTTAGCACAAAGACGTAGTTTACGCCTTGAAAGTTCAATGATCTCAACAAACAATGTACGATGAAACATATTCCGATTTCTGTATTAGAATTAGCCGTTGTTTCAGAGGGAGACAATGCAGCAGCAGCAATTGGTAATACCGTTGAAGTGGCCCGGCATGCGGAATCGCTCGGGTACAAAAGAATCTGGCTAGCCGAGCACCACAACATGGAACACATTGCCAGTTCGGCTACGGCAGTGTTGATTGGTCACCTAGCCGGCGCCACAGCAGGGAAAATTCGGGTAGGTTCTGGCGGGATCATGCTGCCCAATCACAGCCCTTTGGCGGTAGCGGAACAGTTTGGAACCCTGGCAAGTATCTACCCTGGCAAAATTGATTTGGGACTGGGAAGAGCTCCCGGAACCGATCAGCAGACCGCCCAGGCCTTGCGCAGAAACAATGCCTATGTTGAGTATGATTTCCAGGCCGAGATCCTGCAATTGCAAAGATATTTCAGCCCCGACAACAAATTGTCCAAAGTAAGGGCATTTCCGGGCGAAGGGGTGGAGGTGCCGATCTGGATTTTGGGTTCCAGTACCGATAGTGCTTACCTTGCGGCCAGTTTGGGCTTGCCCTATGCCTTTGCCGCGCATTTTGCACCAAGACTGTTCAGGTCAGCGATAGAGATTTACCGCAAAAATTTTCGCCCTTCTGCCCAATTGGAGACGCCTTACGTAATGGCTTGTGTAAATGTGCTGGCTGCCGATACGGATGAAGAAGCCGAGTTTTTGTCTACCAGTTTGTATCGAATGTTTCTGGGCATCATTACCAATGAGCGAAAACCATTGCAAGCCCCGGGGCCATTGCCTGGCATTTTTAACAATCCCGAGGTGCAGCAGGCGATTCAAAGCATGATGTATTACACTTTTACTGGGAGTGAAGAAACCTTACAAAGGGAATTGTCGGCATTTGTGGCCGAAACAGGCATAGATGAATTGATGATTACCAGCCACATTTATGATAAGGCGGCAAAGCTTAAATCGTTTTTGATTGTCAGTGAGGTGATGAACAACGCTGCACTCAAATCTTCAATCCAATTTGCACCCGATTCAACAATCCCGTAAATTGAATGACCAGCAAAGCAAACAGCATGGATTTCAGCAATCCAACTACCCCCTCAGTCAATACCTCCGGTAAACTCCAGCCCAACAGCGCCACAAAAGCATACGCAAAATAAGGCATCAGGTAGCAGGTCAAAGTACTCGATCCCGCTGGCGCAATGAAAGCTGCCCACTTGGTAAGCCCCTTTACATCCGCAATGAAATGCAGCAGCACAAAGGCCAGGATACTGATTCCGGCGCAGATGCTCGTCCAGGAAGGTGTGGCGCGAATTTTCGAGATGCCCCATTCGGGGCGGGTGGCGAAACCAAAAGCAACTAGCAGGATGGCTAATCCGATCAGGCTGGGGATCAGCCATTTCAATTGATTTTTGGCCGCTAGTTGGGCATAAATCACCGTGGTCAATACGCCCATCATCACACTGGCGTGATTGGATGCGCTGATCACCAATTGGAAATCGAAACCAAGCAGCCGAACAAATTCGTTGACATTGAGCAGCAGCAGCACGATGCAGGCTACGGCCAACCACCACACTTTATCTCCAATCCACAAATAAAGCAGCGCAACCAGCAAATACGCCCAACCGATCAAACCCAAAATCCCCCACCAATGGATCATCATCCAATTGCCCGATGCACTTTTGTAAATGGAAGCCAGGAAAGCCAAAATGATCCAACCCAAAATTTTGAGCAAAACAGTCGGAATGACGCCAAAGACCATTGGACTGCGGTAATTGTTCCAAATGAGCACAAAGGCCAGGGCCATCAAAATTTGCCAATATTCCTTGCGGATCAGCAATTGTGCTGCATCGATGTTTTCCAGGTTGACCATGAACAAACCCATGAGCAACAAAGCGAAGCTTCTGCTGAGGATGTGCAGCAGCACCGAAACTTTTGATGCGCCTTTTTCCAACCTCGCCTTCAACGCGTGGGGAATGGACAGGCCTACAATGAATAGAAAAGCTGGAAATACCACATCGGACAAACCCATCCCATCTTCCTCGGCAGCGGTATGCAGCAGCCAACGGGGAACGTTGGTCAAACTCCAGAGGTCGTTGACGAAAATCATGAGGAGCATGGTTGCTGCACGGAGGATGTCGATGGAGGGTAGGCGCTGGTTTTTCATGGTTAAAAATAAAAAAAATGGGGGGAAATGAGGATGAATTGGAGGGTTTTGGCTACTTGGATCATAATTTGTTCATTCTCTGTTTTCCCATAGTGCTCTGATTCTGTTCATTCTTACAAAATAAGGGATCAACAACAATATTTCGAACCGAAAAGAGAAGAATTGTGATCCATTCTCAGTTATCAACGGCAGTATTACCATTGAAAAAATACAAATCATTATTCCTAAAGTGGCGTCAATCATTGCCAATAATACTGCCCATGTTTTCTCCCACCACAACCCAAAGGCGACAATTCCTTTAAGCGCAAAAAGTAAAATGATCACTAACCCTAAAAATGAAATGGGTTGAAAGGTTTCTAACCCATACAGAGATAACTCAAAACCAATTCCCAACAGTCCGGCAATCAAACCAAGCGGTGCAATTAAACCAAATACCATAAAAATCCAGACAAAAATTTTAATCCAAATCGGCAACAAAGCACGCCTTTTCTTGGGGAGAGGCAGAAATTCATTATCCAGAACATCTTGACTTAGGTTGCTCATAAACATTCATTTTATTGGTGATTCTCTTAATAACGAAATATCAGGGATAAAGTCTATGTCGGGAGAGACAGGTACTAGTGGTAGCGCAATATTTTGGGTGGGGTTGGATAACTTGGGGTAGCGGGGTTTAGAATGAGAATAACCAATTATTATTGATTTGATCCAATCTTAAAATAGATTCAAATGGGTCACAAGGAGTATGTTTTAATTTCCTAAAATTATATTGCAATCTATTGTCGGTTGTGCTTGAATTATTGAAATTTAATGATAACACTTTCTGAGTATAAAAAAAATCTTGATCTTTAGCTGATTCTTCTCGGACATAAGAGTGTGGTTTTCTAAAATAAGTAAAAAAATAAGCTAATCTGATCATTTCTTTAGGTGTGTTTTTAAAAAACGATACTACTTTTTGATCCGTAATGCTAAAACTTATGATAAAAGTCCCCAAGGAGGGGATTTTTTTATATTGCATACAACCAGGAGGAGAGTCTATCTTTTTAACTTCTGAATAAGTGTATGACGGAATGGTGTCTTCGGTAGAGTAAAAAAACAATAAATTATTAATTGAATTCAACTCGATTAATCTCTTTTTTTTATCAATCATAGCAGGAACATCAAGCTGCCAGTTCTGTATCCAATATAGTAATGTGTCATCACTTGAATTTTGAATAAAAAAATTTAATGCAACTATTTCTTTTTTTTGAAACACAAATAAATGGGCGCAACAGCGTTTTGTGCCCCTAAAAAGAGAATAGAAAAAAGATAATGTGAATCCCCATTTTTGTAGTGACTAAAAAACGAGAATGGATCATCACACTATCATTACAAAGATAC
>JAIYAV010000171.1 GCA_027488855.1 Saprospiraceae bacterium | reverse complement strand
TTCGTGTGTACAATTACATGCCAGCTTGTTTGCACTGGACGGGGTTCAGTGTTTTTTTATGGGATGGCAAAACTCTTGCTTATATGGGGTTTGAAGGAGGGACAATGAATGTCGGCGAAAGTTGGGACGAGATTGAATTCATTTTCCCTGAAGATGAAGGTGGTAGCAAGGGTGATGGGCTGATTTTCAAAAAGGTACTTTCTGGCAAGGGAGATTACATTGGCAATAGTGTAGAAACCATTACCAAAACGGTTTGGGCCTGGGATGGTAAACAATTGGTGCATAAAAAAGACCAATAGGCCTCGCTTTCCGTGAATTAGCCCTGAAAGGGCGGCATAACATCAAGAAAGGGTACAGCCCTTTCGATGAGAGCTTCGATGAGAGCCAACAACCAACCAGAATTCCTGCGCCCAGCCCTGAAAGGAAGGTATCGTCTCGCCGAATGATGTCGCCCCTTCAGGGCTTCTTGCTCAAGGAGTTATTCCATGTTCAGAATGGGCCTTGCCCATTCTTATGTTATGCCGCCCCTTCAGGGCTAGTTAAGTTTCCCCCAATGTGTTGAGTGCGTTAACCCAACATCACTCCAACATCAATTTTTTCCCCCACCGTCCTCCCCTACCCCAAAACCCCTTAACTTCACGCGGAATAAAACCATTCAGCGTCATGTTCAAACACACTTCTACCCTGAGCTACCTTTTCCTTGTACTCATCATCACGGCCTGTGCACCAAAAAATCCCTGGGTGGCCCAGGCACCCGCCGGAGCGCAGTATTGCCAAATCAATCAAACCGGCGAAAGCATCATCCCCAATGGTCGCATCATCAAACCCGCGGGCAAAAGTGTACTCACCGCCCCGCACCCTTACGGTCTGGTCCTTTCACCTGATGGCAAAGTAGCCGTGACCGCCAACTCTGGCAATGCTCCTTTTTCCATCAGCGTTATCCGCAATTTTGACGACAATGGCCAACCCACCGTGCGCCAAATCCCCGAGGGGGCCAACAACCAGGAGGGCATCCTGGAATCGGTGTTTATGGGTCTCGCCATTACGCCCGACAACCGCCACGTTTTTGTGGCAGGTGGACAGTCCAACAAAATTTTCAAATTCGACCTGCAAAGCGGAAAAAAACTCGATTCCCTCAAATGTGGCGTCATCGACGGGGAGCGCGACTACACCCACGGCTACATCGGCGACATGATTTTGTCCAAAGATGGTACCCGTCTTTATGCAGTAGACCAAATCGGTTTCCGCCTCCTGGTCATCGACGCCCAAACCCTCAAACTCCTGCACAACGTCCCCACCGGGCGTTATCCCTTTGGCATCACCCTCTCGCCCGACGGGCGCAATCTGTACATCGCCAACGTGGGTATTTTTGAATACAAACCGCTAAAAAACCTCGATCCGAAAAACCTGAAAGGTACTGGTGCTGAATTTCCCACCTCGGGGTTCAACACCCCGGAAATGCGCGACGGGTACAAAAAAGACAAACTAGATGTTCCTGGACTGGGTGATCCGAACACGCCCGAAGGGTTCTCCGTGTGGAAATACAACTTGGATGGCCAACCAAAGGTCAGCAAAAAGATCAAAACTGGATTCCTGGTCGGCGATTTGGTGGAAGGTATCCCCGCTGTAGGTGGTGCCAGCCCCAACTCCCTGGTCGCTTCCGATCGTTACGTCTTTGTTTCCAATGGCAACAACGATTGTGTGTCGGTCATCGACTTCGTCAAAGATACTGTGGTCAAAAACATCTTTCTGAAACCCGATGCTCGCCTGGGTGGTTTCCGGGGGGTGATTCCATTTGGTTTGGCACTTTCACCCGACCGCAAGCAGCTTTTTGTAGCCGAATCTGGTGTCAATGCCGTTGGCGTGATTGATGCCGAAAAACTGGAAGTATTGGGCCACATCCCCACCGGTTGGTTCCCTTCCAAAGTAGCCGTTACGCCTGATGGCAAAAAGCTGTTGGTTACCTCTGCCAAGGGTTACGGCAGCGGCCCCAATGGCGGCAAAAACTGGAAAGATGGCCCCGAAGGCCATTACGTGGGAGGCTTGATGAAGGGTTTGTTCAGCGTGGTGGACATGCCCAATGCCGAACAACTCAAGGCACACACCGCAGAGGTGATTCGCCAAAACTACGCCTTTGCACCAGCCAATGACCCACAGTTTAGCTGGCGCAAAAACAATCCAGTCCCACTTTTTATGGGCCAAAAAGAAAGCCCGATCAAATACATCGTCTTCATTTCCAAGGAAAACCGGACGTTTGACGAGGTTTTTGGCCAAATCAAAGGGGCGAAGGGAGATGCAACCATGGCCCGCTATGGTGCCAACCAAAAAGTGGTCAATCGCCGCCACACCGACAGCGTGTTGAACGCTACCATCATGGTCAATCACCTGGCCCTGGCAGAACGTTTTGCCATCAGCGACAACTTTTATGTCGATTCCGATCACTCCGCCGACGGCCACCGCTGGTTGGTCAACACGTACCCGAATGAATGGGTTGAAACAGGGGTCACTGCATCCTACGGCGGCAAACGCAGCATGCGCGGCAACAGCAAGGCACCTGGTAACCTCTTGCTCTACGGCTCTTCCGGGGCTATTTATCCCGAAGATTACAATGAAGCGGGCTCCATGTGGGATCACCTGGAACGCAACAAAAAGGATTTTTTCAACTTCGGTTTCGGCGTCGAACTCGCGGGTGGCATCGACGATTCTACCATGAAATACGTGGGTTTGAAGTACCTGGTCAACTACCCCGTTCCCGGCCCCTTGTTCGATCGCTCCTCACGCAGGTATGCCACTTACAACATGGCAATTCCCGACCAGTTCCGCGCCAAAACCTTCATGGATGAGTTTAATGAAAAGTACACGGGCCCAGGCAAAACCTTACCCCAGGTGCTCACCATCATCCTGCCCAACGACCACGGTGCCGGTGAACGCGCCAATGCCGGATATCCCTACCGGGCCAGCTACATGGCCGACAACGACCTGGCCCTGGGCCGTGTGGTCGAGTTTTTGTCCAGCACCCCTTATTGGAAAAACATGGCCATCGTGGTCACCGAAGACGACGCTCAAGACGGTCAGGATCACGTGGATGCCCACCGCAGCATCCTGATGGTGATCTCTCCTTATGCCCGCAAAAATCACGTAGGGCACCAGCATTACAGCTTTGGCAGTATTTTTAAAACCTTCTGGAACATCCTGGGCATTCCGTACTTGAACCAATACGATGCGGCAGCGAGTGACCTTGCTGACTTGTTCGGCGATCAACCTGATTTCACTCCCTACAAGGCTTTTCCGGTAAACCCCAAAATTTTTGATCCACAAAAAGCATTGACACCAATGGATGCCAAGTTTGATTGGAAGGCGGTCATTGAGTCACCAAAGCTGGACAATGTGGAGGATTTTTTGAAAAAACAAGAATAACATCAACAGCATGAACAAGCAGTTTCTCACCATCTTATTCCTCCTGTTGCAAGCCCCACTTTGGGCCCAAAACATTCAGGGCGTAGTGCTTGACGCCAAAACTAAAGCGCCGCTCCCTGGCGCGAACCTCTGGCTTAAAGGTACCCAGCGCGGTACTGCCAGCAATGGGCAAGGTTCTTTTTCTATTTTTGCTCCGGCACAGCAAGGCGCTTACACGCTGTTGGTATCGATGCTGGGCTATGCAGAACAAGAGCGGAAAATAATCCTCAGTGGTTCCGATGTAATGCTCGACACACTTTATCTCAACGCTGAACCCAGCCTCATCCAAAACAACCTGGTCATCACCGCTCAGCGCAGTTTGAATCAAAGCTTCAGTAGCTCTGAAGCGATCAGCGTGTTAAAAGCCAGCGACATCATCCACAATGGTGCCCGCAGTACGCCCGAAGCACTGATGGGTTTGACGGGAGTTTTTGTGCAAAAAACCAACCACGGCGGCGGTTCCCCATTTGTGCGTGGACTGACGGGCAACCAAACCCTTCTGCTCATGGATGGCCTGCGGCTCAACAACTCCATTTACCGCTTTGGCCCCAACCAGTATTTCAACACCATTGACGTATTCAGTGTGGAGCAAATTGAGGTGGTGCGGGGAGCTGGTTCAGTGTTGTACGGCAGCGACGCCATGGGCGGTGCCATCCAGGTCTTGACGGCGACGCCGCAGTTTTCCAGCGAAGGTTGGAAATTTGGTGGCCGCCTGCTGGGGCGCTACCTGGATCGGGACATGGAACAAACCGTACATGCTGAAATTAAGGCGGCAAACAAAAGTGTGGCCTTTCGGGCTGGAACTAGTCTGCGCAATTTTGGGGATCATTACGCCGGACAAGGCTTGGGCAAAGAAGGCCCTTCCAGTTACCGCGAACGGGCAGCCGATGCCAAAGCAGTTTTTAAACTCAGCAATCGCGCCAAATTCACCCTGGCCTACAATGGCCTTTTTCAATCTGAGGTAGAACGTTACGATCAGTATGTGACCGTCGCGAAGCTGGCCCAGTTTGAGCCCCAAACCCGCCAAATGGCCTACGGTCGCCTCGCCTGGGAAGGGCAATCTCCTTGGCTGCAAAACCTGACCTTGACCGCATCCTGGCAATTTGCCGAAGAAGGCCGCATTTTTCAGCGCAACAACACCATCACCCGCAGCAATGAACTGGATGAAATCCGCACCCTGGGTTATGTGCTGGAATGGCATGCGCAGCCCCTGTCTTTTTGGAAAATCACCTCCGGGCTGGAACTCTACGACGACAAAGTGAGCAGCGGTGGCACCAACACCAATACCGAAACGGGGGCGGTCACCCCGCGCCGAGGCCTCTATCCAGCGGGAACCAATGCGACCAATACCGCAGCTTTTACGGCCCATCAACTGAGCTGGAAAGCCTGGAGCTTGAACCTGGGCTTGCGCTACAATCAGGTACGCTTGGCCATAAAAGACGCTACCTTTGGCGATACTGAGATCACCCCTGATGCTCTGGTGGCACATGCCCTTCTGCGGTATCAGGCGGGTAAAAACCACGCCATTTCCGGCGGAACTTACTCCGGTTTTCGTGCGCCGAACATCAACGACATGACCAGCTTTGGGCGCTTTGATTTTGGGATTGAAGTACCCAGCTATGATCTTTCTCCCGAAAAAACCACTACCTACGAGTTGAATTACAAGTACAGTTCAAACAAGCTTCAGGTAAATGTGGCTGGATTCTATACCGCATTGAGCGATCTGGTGACCCGGGTACGCAGCACTTTTGAAGGGTCGCCGACCTATGAAGGCAGTAATGTGTACAAAAAGGAAAATGCAGCTGAGTCATTTATTCGGGGAACCGAAGTGGATTTTGCCTGGGCGCTGAGTAAAATTCTGAACTTACAAGGCAGCCTGACTTATACTTTTGGCCAAAACACGACAGCCAACGAACCGATGCGTCGCATTCCACCGCTCAATGGTAGGCTTGGTTTAAAATACCAGCCGCACAAGCAGTGGTTCAACAGCATCGAGTGGCTCTACGCTAGCAAGCAGGATCGTTTGGCGGGTGGCGACAAGTCCGATCCCCGCATTCCAAAGGGAGGCACGCCAGGCTGGAATGTGCTGAACCTGCGCAGTGCGTATCAGTTCAAACAAGTAGAGCTACAGGCTGGGCTCAACAACTTGTTCAACGAAGCTTATCGCACGCATGGATCGGGTATTGATGGCGTGGGCAGGAGTGTGTGGGTAGGATTGGATTGGAAGTTTTAGATTCCTACAAAAACCGTTATTAATGCAAATGTGCACAAACTACATTCAGCGCAGCTTCGCTGCTTTTATATAACCGCGACGGCACGACGACGCGACGATTTCACGACGTTTTGCTCCGCATACACGACGCTTGGCGTCGTGGAACCGTCGTGCCGTCGCGGTTATATAAAGATTTGGCGAAGCCGAATCCAATTGATTCGTTGTGTTTGTATTACCCCTTAATTTTCGTTTTGGCGAGTGTATTGACTTCTAAAAAGTGCACGCCCCCATACTGCTCACCATTTTTTTCCACAATCCTGACTTCCAACTGGTGCTTACCATCCCCCAATCCTTTGGGTAACTCGCCTTTCCACAAGTGTAAATTCACTTTGGCACCCATCCAGATGTCGTATTTTTCCCGGTGGGTCTCCAAAAAATCATTTACATAGGCATCGATGCCTTCAAACTGTTTGAGCGGAACATATTCGGAACCATTCCAACTCACCTCAATCAAGGCATCGGGCGGAGTAGCAAAAGCATTGACGACCAGCTCGCCAGTACTTGAACCAGGGCTGCGCGGAAAACGGAGGACATAACGGGATTTGCTCTCGGGTACTCCCAGTGATTTAAATTGGTAGCGCACGCTGGTTCCTGAAAACCGGAAAACAAAATATCCATTGGGCGCCCCATCCATGGCCATGCGGATGGGCAGGCCATCTTCTTCCAGTGGCCCTTGCCACCAGGCACCACAAATGGCCCCGGAAATCAGTTCTGGGAAGGGGCCATTCCATTGCTCCCAACCTCCTTCCTTCAAGTCAACTTGCTCAATAGTATGTGTATGTGCTGAAGCAGCAAACAAGTGGGGCCGTTTTTTGAGCAGGGCATACAAATCCCGCCGGTTCATGATGTTCCGGTACGGGTTGTGCGATGCCGTCTTGGTGTAAATGGGGATATGTGAGAGGATAAAAACCAGCTTATCCTTGGGAACCAAAGCCAAATCGCTGGCCAGCCACTGCAACTGCCGGGCATCTAGCCGCCCTTCGGTGATGCCTTGTTCGTCGCGTTTCAGGTTCCAACCGCTGTAATCCACATCGTCCAGCACCACAAAATGCACCTGCCCATAATCGAAGGAATAATAGGTGGGACCAAAAAAGTATTGGAAACTTTCGCGGGCAAAACGGTTTTGCGTAGCGCGGATGTTAATGTCGTGATTGCCCATGACTACGTGCCAGGGTTTGCCAATTTCGCCGATCGCGGTGCGCACTTCCGGGTGAACTTCCAATTCATCCCAGGCTAGGTCGCCGAGGGGTACCATAAAGTCGGCTTGCTCAGCTTGCAAAGCGGGTACGGCCAGGCGGCGGAAATAGTCAACTTCTGTGCTGGTTTCGGGCTGGATGTCGCCCATCAAAATGGCGGTAAACTCAGACTTGGGCTCCGTTTTAATCAAGAAAAAATTCAGCGGATTCGGCACCTCACCAGTTGGCTCAATAGCGGGATAGGGACTCAAACGCTCGGGCTCGGGCGAGCCATTGGGACGATAGAGGTAGTAAAACTGCGGCTGTTGGTGTTCGTTTAAGGGGAAGGAGTACGCGGCAGGTTTGGTAACGATAATGCTACAGTCTTCTTCAAGTGGCAATTCATAGTAGCCGTTCTCATCGGTCAAAACGACCTGGCGTTGGTTGCTGATCATCACGCCAGGAATGCCACGGGTGCTTCCTTGTTCGTAGACGTAGCCACTGGCTGTTTGTTTTATCGGGTGCATGGGTAGAGTGGTTGGGGAGGGTAGGATAAATTCAGTCAGATCGTCCTCTCGAATTTTCTGTTTCCTAACCGCGGTAGCGGTTGAATTTAGAATAGCCCCGGTCGTCCGGGGATTTTGGGGATTTAGATGAGTTCCACAACCGCGGCAGCGGTTGAACTATGTTGGAGTTTGTTCAACCGCTGCCGCGGTTGTGGCCATTTCGCCTACGCTTTTCCCCGGACGACCGGGGCTATTCTAAATTCAATCGCTCCGCGATTAGACTATGGCCGAAACCATTAAAAATCGGGATGAATAGAACAACTTACGTACTCTGCTGGTACAAGTCTCCAGACTTGTACCAATATCAACACGTCTCTGACGTGTAAGAACTCAGTATTTTTGCGTTGCTCGTGCGTCAGAGACGCGAAAATACTGGTACAAGTCTGGAGACTTGTACCAGCGTAGGTTTTAAATCAGGGACAACCTTAGACCATTTCTTCAGGCCGCACCCACTCATCAAATTGCTCAGCGGTCAACAAGCCCAATTCGATGGCGGCTTGTTTCAGCGTGGTATTTTCAGCGTGTGCTTTTTTGGCAATGCTGGCCGCGTTGTCGTAGCCGATTTTGGTATTCAGGGCCGTCACCAACATCAAGGAATTGTTGAGCTGGTCGGTGATGCGGGCGTAGTTGGGTTCGATGCCCACTGCGCAGTTGTCATTGAAGCTCACACAAGCATCGCCGATCAGGCGCGCCGAGGTCAGGAAGTTGAAAATGATGACGGGTTTGAACACGTTGAGTTCAAAATGGCCGTTCATGCCGCCGATGTTGATGGTCACGTCGTTGCCCATTACCTGTGCCATCGCCATGGTCATGGCTTCGGACTGGGTTGGGTTCACCTTGCCGGGCATGATGGAAGACCCAGGCTCATTGGAAGGAATGATGATTTCGCCGATCCCTGAACGTGGGCCGGAAGCCAACAAACGGATGTCGTTGGCGATTTTCATCAAAGCAACCGCGACTGTTTTCAGTGCACCGTGGGCTTCAACCAGGGCATCGTGGGTAGCCAGTGCTTCAAATTTGTTGGGCGCTGTGACGAAGGGCAATCCGCTCAGTTGGGCAATGTGGCCTGCTACATTTTCAGAATATCCCGGAGGCGTGTTCAAGCCTGTACCTACCGCAGTACCCCCCAGGGCCAATTCCGCCACGTGTGGCAAGGTATGTTTGATGGCGCGGATGCCGTAGTCCAATTGCGCTGCGTAACCCGACAACTCCTGGCCCAAAGTCAATGGGGTGGCGTCCATCAAGTGGGTACGACCAATTTTGACCACCTTCATGTACTCGGCCGACTTGGCTTTGAGGGTGTCGCGCAGCAGTTCGATGCCAGGGATGGTGGTTTCCACCAAAATTTTGTAGGCCGCAATGTGCATCGCCGTAGGGAAAGTATCGTTGGAAGACTGTGACATGTTCACGTCGTCGTTGGCGTGTAACACCTTTTTTGCATCCTCCAAAGTCCCGCCTGTGAGGACGTGGGCGCGGTTAGCGATCACCTCATTGACGTTCATGTTGGATTGGGTGCCTGAACCAGTTTGCCATACCACGAGGGGAAATTGGTCATCCAGTTTACCTTCTGTAATTTCATCACACACCTGGGCGATCAAATCGGTTTTTTCCTTGGAAAGAATCCCGGCCTCCAAATTGGTAAAAGCGGCTGCTTTTTTCAAAATGGCGAAAGCACGGATGATTTCCAGGGGCATCAAGTGCCCACCGATCTTGAAATTTTCTTTGGAGCGTTGGGTTTGTGCGGCCCAGTACTTATCAGCGGGTACATCTACGTAACCCAAGCTGTCTTTTTCTTTGCGGAAAGCCATGATGTGGTCTGCTTAGCGTTTGGTTTAAAAAAGTGCCGCAAAGATAGGAAATTTGGGGAAGGTAGGAAGGGGAATAGGGATGAGAATTATCAGGGATTGTAGATAGGAACGGAAATAAAATAAAAAAAACATTTGACTGGCTCTTTTTTGATTTTGCTGCGTTACTCGTCAGTTGCGTAGTACACTATGCGCCTTCCTCGTGCCTTGCCAAATCAAAAAATAGCTGAGTCAACTCGTTTACTTTATTTCATTTCCGTTCCTTATTGGGTCAAAATGGCAGAATTGGTTATTTCTGAAATTAGGAAGCCACACACGGCTGCCCCAACGCCCCCATTTTTCCCCCCAACCGGGGGATTTCCATTTCCCATTTTCACCGTAAATTTGTCTTATCCACTGACCAACATGCCACGTCATCTGGTGCATTGGTAAAGACATTTTTTCACCCGACAATAGAGCAGTTTCTCATGATCCCCTGCCCCTTTGGTAGGGGTTTCATTTTTATGCACGATATTGTAACTTGCTAGCATATTGTCTACCGGATGAAAAGAAGCATATGTTGGGCCGTAAGTTGGGTAGTGTTGATGGGAGTATGGGCGCAGAAGTACAACTTCGTCAATCTGAATGTAGAACATGGCCTCATCCAGTCGCAAGCCAATGCACTGTGCCAAGACCAACAGGGGCACCTGTGGATTGCTACAATGGGTGGGATTTCCCGCTATGATGGCCAGCATTTTACGGGATTTTCCATGAACGATGGTTTGGCCAACAACATCTGCATGACGGTTTTAGCGGACCAAAAGGGGAGGATTTGGGTAGGTACTCAAAATGGGCTTTCCCGCTACGATGGATCTCAATTCAAGAACTATTTTTTTTTTAAAGCGCCAGAACAAAGTGAAGTCAGCGCTCTGGCGGAAGACCAACAGGGCCGAATCTGGTGCATTGTCAAAGACAAAGTTTACGGCATCGATCGGGGCAAAATCATTAAAGCGGACTTGCCTGAAGACCATTCCTTTCGCCAAGTTTTTGCCGATCACCAGGGACAAATCTGGGTTTGTGGACCCGATGCCCCCCTATACACTTTGCGCAAAGGCCAATGGCAGGAAATTGCGCTGCCCACTGGGGACAAAGCACTCCATGCACCTTTCAGGCTCTACTCTGATCCTGATCACAACCTCTGGTTGCTTACCCGTGGAGGGGTGTACCGCCGCAAAAATGGGGTGTACGAAAAATTCAACCCACCTGGTTTTGCGAAAATGGTCAAAGGAAGGGTAAGGCGTTTGGCATTTGACCAGAACAAAAACCTGTGGTTGGGCACCCAGGATGGCTTATATCAAGTGAAGCCAGAAGGCATCCGGCGCTTTGACCGCAACAACGGATTTTCACAAAACATCGTCAGTGATCTATTCATCGATCGCGAGCAGCAGCTTTGGTTGGCGATGACGGGTGGAGATGGCGTTTTCAAATATGCGGGGGATACTTTTGAGCAATACGATGAGTCCACTGGGTTACCTACCGCGTCAGTGATGAGCATCTGTCGGGATTCTACGCAGCAACTCTGGGTAGCTACCTACGGAGGTGGTTTGGCCCGCTTAGGCAAACAGGGATTTGAAGCCGTTCGGCTACCTCCAGCCGGAGCGCAACGCATCAACTCCATCATTGCGGATCATAGTGGCCGTTTGTGGATCGGCACCGAAGGAATGGGGCTCTGGCGCTACCAACAAGGTAAGTTTACCCAATTGCTCAGCGCCAAAGATGGTCTGCTTCAGGGGGTCGTACTGAACTTGTACGAGGACCGGATGCAGCGCATTTGGATTGGTACTCCCGGCGGAATCATCCGCTACGACAGTGGCCATTTCGAACCACTCAAGGCCTACAATTTTTTTAGTTCCTGTTTTTTAGACATTGGCCAGGATTCATTGTTGGTCGGCAGCACCAGAGGTATACTGCTGTTGCAACACGACCGGAATATTCTGCGCAAGCTGCCAGATTTGCTGCGCAAATCGACAGTCATCTGTGCTGCACTGCAAGGATCAAAAGTGTGGATTGGTTCGGACAATGGGCTGTTTTTATGGGACTTGCCCAGCAATTCATTCCAACATTTTAGCCAAAAATCAGGTTTGCCCTCCAATATTGTCTACAACCTCAGCGTGAGCAAAAAGGGCATTGTTTACGCCGGAACTGGGCAGGGTTTTGCACGTTTGGCATTTGATGCCAAAACACAAACCTATCAAATCGACAATTTTAGTGCCATGGCTGGCATCCCGAATTGGGAAAGCAATCAGCATGCAACAATGATTGATCGAGATGGCTCAGTGTGGTTTGGCACGACCAAAGGGCTGTTCCGCTACCATGCTCAGGCCCCCAATGCAACAGCCCCTCCGACCGAGGTCATTTTACAATCGGTTAAACTATTTTCCAAGCCCGTCCAAGCTGGGCAATGGAACAAAGGCCTCAGTCCTGGCTACAACGTGCCCCAAAACTTGCGTTTGCCCCCGCGCAAAAACCATCTTGGTTTTGAATTTGCCACAATCTCACTGCGAGATCCCCAAGGCATGCAGTACCAGTACCGCATTCGTGGATTGGATTCGAATTGGTCGGTGCTCTCCAACAACCACAAAGTAGAATACCCAAATTTGCCAGCAGGCAAGTTTGTTTTCCAGGCACGTGCGCGCAACAAAGCTGGTCAGTGGACCCGTAAAGTCCTCAATTATCCCTTTGAAATCATTACTCCTTTTTACCAAATGGCCTGGTTTCGGGGCGGGATGATTGGCCTTCTGGTGCTCTTGGGGGTAGCGATTCAATCGATTCGGGTACGCCTGCGTTTGCACCGAAAGCGCCAGTTCGATCGTTTGCGGCAAGAAGAGCAGGAAAAAGTACGCCGCCGCACGGCCGAAGATTTTCACGATGAATTGGGCAACAAGTTGACCCGTATAGCCCTATTGACCGAAATTCTACAAAACAAACTCGGCCCTCAACAACCTGATGTAAAAGGCATCGTCCAGCAAATCAAAGAGAATGCCTTGCAGTTGTACGGTGGAGCCCGCGACATCATCTGGTCGCTCAACCCATCCAGTGACAACCTTTATGAAATTCTGACCCGCATCCGCGACTTGGGCGTTGATCTTTTTGCCGATACCGGAATCGATTTCACTTGTGAGGGCATCCAGGATAGTTACCGCGATGTACATGTCCCGATCGACTACAGCCGCAACCTGATCATGATTTTTAAAGAAGCGCTGAACAATTGTTTGAAACACTCCCTCGCACAATCCGTAACTTTTGAAGTCATGCCCATTGGTTATCAGGCATGGCGAATCATCTTGCGTGACAACGGCAAAGGGTTTAATTTGGAAAACATCAAAAAGGGCCACGGCATCGACAACATGCAAATTCGCGCCAAACGCATCAATGCTCAGCTTGACTTTGCCCTGCTTCCCCTGGGCGGCACCCGACTTGAGCTGCGTTTTGGCATAAAAGAAAAAAAGAGCGCCCCTGTTTGAAAAAACCAGTAGTCGTGCATAACCCCGCCAACCCACAAGAATGGGTGTGGGTGTGAGAGTGTGATGTGTGAGTGTGTTGGCCTTCCATTCCCGAGCAATCTCCGCCAACCCACGGATTTATCCGTGGGAGGCCACAATA
>JAIYAV010000286.1 GCA_027488855.1 Saprospiraceae bacterium | reverse complement strand
CATTGCTGGCGGTAAAATGCACCAAACTCCATGAAGTCTTCCACCGAAGTGAGCCCTGGGTTGTAAATAAAATCGGTAGAGCCTAGTGGTGAACGATAGGGGAGTTGCTGCGCCAACAAACCGTAGCCAGTAGTGACGATGAACAAGATAGAAATGGTGATATAACGGATCATGTCAATTGCGGATTAAGGTGAGTGAACTTTTGAGGACGGCTTCATCTAATTCCAGTACATAGTAATACACTCCAGGGGGCAAAGGTCTGCTCTGGTAAGTGCCATCCCAGTCGTTTTGGTAATTGGATTGTTGAAAGACGATGCCTCCCCAGCGGTTGAATACCGTAATTTTATTGGCGTTGAATAGATTCAGGTCCTTGAATTTCAATACATCGTTTTTTCCGTCTCCATTGGGGGTGAAGAGGTTGATGGGTTTGATCAATTCTGTGATATCTGAATAGACGCCGATGAATACGGTATCTGTCAACCGGCATTTGAACTCATCCTCAATGACAACCACAAAATAGGTGCTATCTTTTGGTGCAACTTCGGGGTTGGCCACATTGGGGTTGCCCAATTTGTATTCGGGAGAAGTCCACTGGTAGGTTTTTCCACCACGGGCTTGTAATTGAAGTTTTCGGCCCAGGAGGATGGCGGTATCTTTTCCGGCTGAGCCGTTGACACGACGTACCTCAAGTTGTATAAAGGCTGTATCTGTACCGCAGAGATTTTCAGCGACAAATCCATAGGAAGATTTGGTTTTGGGCTTTGCTAGGATTCGCGTAGCAGACAAACGGCGGCTGGTGTTGCTGGGGTCAAGCCATTTGAATGGAGCACCTCCTTTGCCGGTTAGGATCACCGAGTCGCCGATGCAGAGGTAACTTCTGGGGCTTTCAATTGAGGCATTGGGTAAGTTTTGAGCAATGACTTGAGTACTGCCCTGACCTGAGCAGCCATTGCGGTCGGTGACAGTGACTTGGAAATTACCAGGACTTGACGTTGTAATTATGCCCGTAGTAGCTCCGGTGCTCCAGCGAAATTTTTGACCGAATGAACGAGCATCAATGGCTAGATTTTCGTTTGGGCAGATGGTGTCCGCTTTGGGTAGCGTAACTACCGGATTGTTCCAAAGCCTCAATTGGGTGCTATCCGATGCTTTACAGCCAAACTCATTGGTGACTGTCACTTTATAGAGTTGAGCTCGCTGAACGTTGATGACATCGGTGGTAGCGCCAGTGTTCCAGGAATAGCTCCTTCCAGTGTTGCGTACATCAAGGGTTTGGGATTGGCCTTGGCAGATGCGTAGGGAGTCGGGGAGGGAAATAAGAGGATTACTATAGAATATCACCCTCACACTATCGGTAAATTGACAGCCCAGGTCGTTGGTGTATTTTAGGGTATATAGGCCAGGCTGGCTGATGGAAATAAGTTTTGATTGATCGCCCGTGCTCCATTGTAAAGGCACCTTGATATGATTGGCATCCAATCGTACCGTTTGTCCAATACAGGTGGTGATCGGATTAGGCCAGTTGGTATTTGGGTTGGAAGTGAATAATATTCTAGTACTATCTGCACTAGAACAACCAAAGTCATTGGAAACAGTAACTACATACAACCCTTCATCCTGAACTTCAAGGAATGATGCGGTAGAGCCTGTATTCCAAAGAAAACCAATGCCGAACTCACTGGCATCAATTTTTATTGTTTTTCCTGAACAGCCACTTAGCGTATCTTTAAGTGCCAGTTTTGGAACAGGCAAATGAGATAGAATAAAGGAATCTGTACTTACGCACCCGTACTTATTTTTGACTTTGAGGCTGTACGTACCGCTAGAATCGAAATCGGCCCGATTGGATTTTAGCCCCGTGCTCCATGTAAATTCCAAATCCATTTGCGGCAATTCTAAGGTAATGCGTTTGCCGGCACAAACCAAAGTGTCGGAGAGTTGTATAGTGAGCTTATCTACCAATTTAATCCAGGTAGCAGCATTTGCATAGCAGTTTTCTGCTGAACTTACAGTAACCTCCAACAAGCCTTCGTCATAAACCCAGATACTGTCCACATTTGATGTGCTACGAGACCAGAAGTAAACATCACCCGCGCCTTTGAGTTGCACGAGTAGACTATCCCCGCATAAATAAAGCGTATCTGGCAGGGCTATAATGGGGCTATTTTGATAAATTACTTGTATGCTATCTGCTGCTTTGCAGCCATTGCTACCTTCGGCGGCCAGGATATACAAACCACTTTGGTCTACCTCAATTTCTGGCGTTGACTCACCGGTGTTCCACTTTAATACTTTTAAATCAGTACTTGCCAATGGGAAAAACAAGGTAGTCTTGCTGCCGCTACAAGTGTTAATGGTGTCATTAGGAAGGTTGGAATCATACAAGGGAGGGAATTTGTCTTCAATCACAATAGTTGTATCAGTAAAGGTACAGTTTTTAAAAGTTGCCTTTAAGCTGTATAATCCTCCTTGCTTAACCTTGATAGAGGACATTGTTCCCACCAAGGAGTCTGACAAATACCATTTAAGGTCTAAATTTTCTAGGGTGGAGAAAGTTGGTTTAAGCACTACAGATTCACTGATACAATTGATGGTGAAGAAGTCGTCCAAAGTAATGTTGAGCACTGGTGCATCAACCTTAAACTGTTCGAGGCTACTGATTCCAAGATTCTTGAATTTATTCCCACCCACTTCTTTAAACCGATAGGTAATGTTAGACTGCTTGATGGTACACCCGAAAGGAGTCCTGACTAGAAAGGTAAATTGCTCCCCTTCCGTGAATCCAAAATCACCATCAGATGATGCGCCATAAACTTGAAGCACAGTAGACTTTCCTTCCCAAAGAATACTGCCACCACAACGTAAAGTATCACCCGATTTAAACAATGCGGAAATCTCACTTCCAGCTGGAAGCTCGCCGCCATTCATGGTGACAACTTCCGCTGGAATTAAGATTAAATGTGCTTGTGGGTTTGGATCAACACAATTTTGCCCCAATAGGATACGTCCTGGAAAAAATAAAATGGTGATTAAAAAAAAAATAAACCGCATTTGTCAGGATTTAGTGCGTTACGATCATCTTGGCATTGGTCTCAAAACCATGCTCATTGACAATACTAATGATGTACAGACCTGTGGGAAGATGAGTAAGCATGAGCTCATGGTTACTTACTCCCGAATTTTGATAATCACTTTTTTGGTAGTGTATTCTTCCTATTGGATCTTTCAACATTAGGGTGATTTTTCCTTGAATGGGGGAATTATAATCTACCGTAAAGTTTCCATCATTGGGGTTTGGGGCTACCTTCAATGATATACGATTCGAGACATCGGCTATGGATGGTTTGGCTTTTAACAAGCCTATGTTTTGACTTAAATCTTGCCCTATTAAGCTCTGGGGAGGAGCCACAATGCTCGTGCTACTCTGACCGAATTGATAGGCATTGATCCAGAAACTAGTGCCATTACTGTTTAAGTCCCATACCCTGACGTAATAAGTTCTACCAATCGTTAAGTTGTTGAGCGTAAGTTTGGGGAATAGTTCACCTCCTCCATCGTCATTACATTCAATGAATTGCAATGAGCCGCATGTGCCACCGTACACTTCTAAAATATAATCAGTGCCAGCTACGGGAGCAAGCTTTGAAACTGTGAGGGTCATGCTGGGTGCAGTAGCAGTGATTTTAAACCACGTATCCTTAGAGGCCAAACCACAGTAAAAAGGCAGGTTACTTACTTTGCTATTACTCAAATCGCCAAGTGTGAAGAACCCATTAGCATCCAGTGCGGCTGCGGAACACGGTTCGTCGTTGGTAGCATTAAGGGGCAAGGAAAAATCTAAAATGTTGGTCCAATCACTTTCTGAATTTTCGCAAAGAGACTTCACTTTAAATAAAACTCTTTTACCGGCTTCTATTCCGTAAAAGGCAATGTCATTGCCAATGAGATTCCCATTACCGTACTTGTCAAACGTAAACCAGGTTTGACCTAAATCATAGCTTAGTTCCACTCTATAACTAATTATTGCTGGGTTGTAATCCCAAACCAGATAAAATGCAGAACTTCTTAAGGATTTAATTTTCAATCCACTTGGTGTTGCACAAGATTTTTTACTGGCTATAGTTAACTTGGGAGAAGGCCAATAGTAAGTGTTATTGGTTTCTACGGTTTCATCAACTACATTGCCAGGATCGATGATCATTCCTACAAAGTATTCCCCGGGGGCTAGTGATTCTGGGGCTTTGAAAGAAATTGATTTATTTAAGTAGGCTCCAGGTGCTATGGATTCCATATTTAGACTACCAATCAAGACGTCACTTGAAGAAATATATGAATTATCCGAAACATAAAATTCAGCCTTGCTTTGTGCGGAGAATCCTTTCCCTTGATTGAGGATTTGTACATTACTAAAGATAATTTCGGGTGTGTTTATAGTCGAGTTTATGCTAAGCTGTCCAGTTCCAACGGTCAAATCCGACTTCTCATTGGACGTATTACCCGTGTTAAGTTTGTAAAAGCAAATGTCATCCACCCAATATGCTACATTAATATCTTTGTAAGCAAAAAAGTCAATGGCTCCCAATTTGCCATGAGTGTAAGGTAAGGTAGCTACTTTTTGATCGCCCAGATATACATTGGCAACTCGACCATCAATGTCAATAATGAGTTTTATTCTCATCCAATCATTGTTGTTATACCTGACAGAACTTGGGTACGGAGTTCCATTCAATTTTAAAGAAATGGCGCCATTTTGGAAATAAACTTCAAATGAATGAGAAATGAGATTTTGATCGTATTGTACATTAAAGTAACCGTTGTTGCCGGTTGGAATATACATGTACCAGCTAAGTTCATACGTTCCACTTTGCTTGTTACCGAGCAATAGTAATACGTCTGCATCTACATTGTTTAATGTGTTGATCCATAGCGATTTGTCTCCGATGGTCGAATTGCGCGCAACATAACCATCTCTGGATTGAGCATCCCACAATCGCCAATTAGAAGAAGATTGTGTGCTGATTGGGCCATCAATTTTGTTTTCAAAATCTTCACACAAGAGGAGACTTGCCCCTTTAATCTCATCACAAGTACAATCGGTGGGCGGAGGTGGCGTAACTGTGATATTAACGGTAGGTGATGCCCAGTAGTAGGTATTGTTGTTTTCGTTACTTTCTGCTACCTTGAATTCATTGTCCACAATAACCCCGATGTAATACTGACCAGGTGACAAAGATGAAGTATTAAGGCTAATCTCAGTTTGGTAGATTTCTACTGAGTTGGCTCTAAGTGCGGTTAAATTGATGTTTTTCAGTAGCTGGTCAGCAGTAGAAAACTGTGGATCTGAAGACAAGTACACGCCAAGTCTGCTGGCTGCTGCATCCGCATTGCCTTGATTCGCGATGGATAAATTTGAAATAGAAATTTGTTGGATATTGCCATTGCGCGTAATGTTCAGCTCTCCTCTCGTACAGCTTAAATCCGGGCTACCTGTACTTGTAACTCCTGCCTGCGTAATGTTTACCGTAATGGTTTTACCTCCGCCCGTTAGGGTCAAAGTTCCAGTACGGGAGCTTGTGCTGCTGTTGCTTAGGCAGGTCACAGCAACAGAGCCATTGTTCGTTCCCGATCCTGGGTTCAGGCTGATCCAACTAAGCGATTCAGTGATATTCCAGCTTGTATTGCTGCTGATACTCAAGTTTTCGGAACCACCAGAAGCACCAAAATTTAAACTAGTGGGGGACACATCCAGGGTAGGATTGACACTGCCCTTGTCTACAACCAACTTTGGCGTAGCCCAGTAAAAAGTATTGTTTTGCTCATCGCTCTCTTTCACAAGGTCACTTCGATCCACCATTAAACCTACATAATAAGTGCCATTGGAAATCAGTGTAGTATTTAAGGTCATTGAGAATTCCTTGGTTGTAACCCGGCCTGCGGCCAGTGCCTCGAGATCAAAACTAAGCAAGAGTTGGTCTCCACTCCCGATCACTTCATCGCGTGAAATCAATAAACTATAACGGGTCGCCACGGCATTCGCATTCCCTCGATTGCTGATGCGGAGGTTTTTTATGTCGATTTGTGGACTGACTTTAGTTCCTGAAACGGTCAAATCTCCCGAGGTAATGAGTAGGTCGGGAAGGGGCTGAATGATGTTGAATCTTGGGCTCTCGCCGAAAGTTGAAGTTAGCTCAAGATTTGATCCTAGAATACCCACCCTGACGGTATAATCATTTCCAGGTACCAAGGAAGAGGACAGCGTGAACTTTCTTTCTTGATTGCCAAATCCATACGTTTGCCTGGAAAGAATCCAGGTTTGACCACTCGAGGCTTTACGCAGAACAATCTGTACTTCAGCAAGCGTAGAAAGCGTCCACCTTACTGTAATTTGTTCACCAGGTTTGTAGTTTGCATTAGCAGTTGGACTTGTGACAGATATTAGATCGGGAGTTGTTTTGTGCACACCATCCTTGGCACATGGCATACTTGTCCATGCCTGGATTATCCGTTGGTCTATCACGGTATATCTACTATCTGTGGTTGCAAAGTCTACTCTGCTGCCAGATTTAGAATGACAATAACTCATAAAATGCCCTCCTCCCGCAGGAGGCTCTGGGCCTACTAGTCCGGCACCACAACCTTCAGGTGCGCTACAATTGTCCAAAGGACGGCCTGAATATGAACAAGACTGAGAGTGATCAGCATTTAGGTTGTGGCCTAGTTCGTGAGCCATTAAATTAGCAGGCCAGTTATAATTAGGGAATTGATAAGACCTGAAGGGGGGAGGGCCAATTTCTTTACCCGCATCTACAACTGAAAACCTACTGTTCCCTTTACAAAAATTTCTGCCTCCCCTTGGTAGCCATGCTACACCTGCAAATCCATCTGAAAAAACACGGGCATGAATTAGTTGGGCAAAATCACCAGGGAAATTTTTTTGATACAATACATTTGAAAAACTTTCAAGTAATTTACTATTATCACTTCCGGTATAAGGATCTTTTGTGTTCCATATTTTAAAGGTATTGATCCTCATGTTAATTCCTGTTCTTTTGGCATAAAGGACTTTTTGAATAAAAAAAACACCTGATAACCAATTGGTAATAAAAGTAGTGACGGTTTGGTCTTGTGTCTTAACTCTGAGTGCCCGCAAATATGCTTCATAATCAACTTCATAGTACATATTTAAAATTGGGCCGACAGATGATCTAAGCTCAATATTGCTGCTTTCTGCCTGAATTTTTCTTAATTCGTCTTCGCTAAGCATGGGTCCTGTAGTTCCACAAACCCCTTCCTTTTCATGGTTTTCTGTTTCGGTATGTAATGCATATTCTGCAGTTGACCGGAGAGTAGATGACGTTATTTTAGAAAGGTGAAACTGGGCATCTTCAAGATATAAATGACCAATAACTTCATCTTCAAAAAAACCTAATAGAATGGTCGTATCCTTGGATAGGGATTGGTAAAACTTGCCGCTTGGTAAAGGTATAAACTTGTCATTCGCGTCCAATAACTTACAATTAGGTGAAAAAAGTTCTACTCTTTCCATTTCAATTTCCAAAGCATTTTCCTCACCAAGATTTATGGAAAAAAGAATATTGGATGGTGCAGTTTGATACAGTACCCGAGAAAGGCTTTTGTCTAACTCAAAAAATTGAACGTTTTGTTGCGTTTCCGTTCCGCTCCGGAGCGAAGCTGTTGGGCGAAAAATATTGAACTTAGGAAGCTCCTTTTTTCTATCCTGTTGTGCGTTTTTGGATATTGATTGAGCCGTAACAAAGGTAGATAGACCAAACAGTGTTAAGCCGATCAAGACAACTTTTGACAAGTAATTGTAAAAGTTTTTCATGTTTTCTAACTTTTTATAATAAAAAAATGATTTTTTTACCTCACCTCCACCCACCGCCTCACCCCCAACTTCTCCTTTATCCGCCGCTTATGCGTATTCACCGTATTCATCGACACAAACAATCGCTGCCCAATTTCTTTACTGCTGAAGCCTTTGAGCACCAATTGCAGTACTTCCCGTTCCCGACTGCTCAGCACCTTCAAATGCTGCTCCACTGCCGCCGATCGACTTAATCTGATCAAGTGCAGGGTAGCAATTAACTGGGGTTCAGTTACTGGGTGTACCAGGATGGCCTGGGGTTGGATGTCGCCTGTCTTTTCTAGCGTTTCCAAACTAATTTCACTACAATGGATCAGAACACTAAGTGAAATTTGGGTTTGTAAATCCCGAATCAACTGGCCATATTTAGTTTCAATTGGTAATGCGGTGACCAGGAGATCGGGCTGTCGTTCCTGCCAAATCTCCAGATCTTGCAATTGTTCCAAAGGCACCTCCCAATAGGCTTTGCTGTATTTTTGCAGAAAACCGTTCAGGGGTGTTGCGGAGCGTTCTTGATCACTAATCATCAGTATGCGCATAGGTATACTAGGGCTATCACTTAGCAGTGAAGCGGAATACTTGTGTGGTGATGAAAATTGTGTTTGAATTAATCTTTGGGATGCAAACAAGTGACAAAACGCAATGGTGAAATTACAATACGACCGACAGTCAGTTTGTCACCTTTTATGGTGAATTTGTAAGCTTTAAGCCCGTAGCCATGATCTACGTATTTAAACAAATCCCTCTTGGTGGATGAAAATTTCTTTCTTCCACAAAAGATTGAGTTGCCAAATTTTGCCTATGTTTACTTTAGAAAGTAGCAAGGCACCCGTTATTCAAAAGATGCTTCGTTCCTTTCTACCCTTAAGTGACCAAAAGAATCAAAACGCAACATCCACCTGAAAAAAATTGCTGATTTTTTTGGTCCGAAAAAAAAATTAAGACTCACCCTGTTGCATTTTCCCTATTTCGATCACTCTATGATGCAAGACGCTAATTCACTACTGTTACGCATACGTGCAGGTGATGACCGCGCGATTGAGGAGGTATATCTACTCTGTCGTCAGGGCTTCTGCCAAAACTTTGCGTACAAATGGAATCTTTCTACCGACCAAGTGCTTGAACTCTATCAGGAAAGCTTTTTGGTGTTGTTGGAAAGTATCCAGGTCGGCAAGATTCAGGAAGTTCGTCAGGGCTGGTCGCCCCTATTGAAAGGCATTGGGCGAAACCTGCTTTTGGTACAAAATCGCCAGACGAAGCAACTGAAGCTTGAATCTGAGGAACTGCTTCCCAACGCCACAGCAGAGAATGAGGCAAATGATGAAGAAGCATTTTTGCAAATCATTCAAGCGGAACTCGACAACTTGGGCGAAAAATGCCGGGAATTGATCGACTTGCGCATACTCAAAGATTTGTCGTACAAAGCGATATACAGCTGGCTAAACCCCAGTCAAAATACTCAAGACGAAAGTGCTCTGGCAACAGCAATAGGGGGAATCAGGGTGCAATACGGTCGGTGCATCGACCGTTTGCGGGAAAAAGTGTTTGATCGCGTAAAAAACACTGGGCTATGGAACTAAATGCTAAAGACATAGCGTTGCTAGAGGCTTATTGGAAGGCTGAGCTTGCAGGGCAAGAGCGCAACGCACTGGAAGAACGACTCAATACAGATGCGGACTTCCGCGAGGCCGCCAACGAACTGCAACGACTACAAAAAGGACTGCGCGACATTCAACGACGCCAATGGAAAGACCAATTGGCCCAGTTTGAACAAAAAGCACCAGCCCTGGTACTGACCAAACCAGCCTGGTGGAAAAAATGGTGGGTTTTGTTGATCGGGATTTCACTCCTGAGTGTACTGGCCATTTGGCTACTCAGTAAGGAGCGAAAACCCCAGCTCAACGAAAACCAAGCCATCGCACAGGCTGCCTTTGAGCATTTTCCTTACTACGGTGCCACCTTGGGAAGTACTCCCCAGGAGGCGATCCGCTTGTACGAAGAAGATCACGATTATGTAAAGGCCGAACAGGCCATGCAAAAACTCTTTCAGGAAAGTAAAGACAGTACGTATTTGTTGTATGCCGCTATTGCAGCGGTGGGAAGTAACCAGGCAGAAAAGGCCATTCCTGTGTTGGAGCAATTGGCGAAATCTGCCCGGTTTGAAACGATTCGGGAAGATGTGGAATGGTATTTGGCGCTGGGGTATTTGGGGGTAGGGGAGAAGAATTATGCAGTTGATATTTTACAAAATATAGCCAATTCTCAACGCCAAAGGAATAGCAATGCTAAAAAATTAATCCTTCAACTCAATTAAGCATTATGAGTCAAGATTCAAATTTAGGAGATGCATCTATGCAGCTGTTTTTTGATAATTACATAAACAGATACGCAGCATCGAATATGATATTTTCCAGATTGGGTAGTGTTCCAGACCAACCAACTCAGCTTAAAAGCTGCATCCTTGAGGATGAAAGTTATTCATTTAAAAAAAAGGTTGTTGCGTTTGATTTAGGAAATGTTGACATACTCAAGCTTCTGAGAGATGTGAGGGACGGTACATCACTAAACAATGTATATTTTTCGGAAAGCACCATTATTGTACCCGATTCATTCAAACTAATGACCGGATTGGTTAGCCCTGGAGATACGATTGATAAGTCTATGCTTCAGAATATGATTGACAATGCTGTACCTATGTCAAGGGGAAAATATGATTTAATTCATACCGTTAGTAATTCTTCTGATGTAAACCACCCTTGTCAAACGCCCCCAGCTACAGCCATGATGTCATCTATGGGAGTTTTAGAAGAAGATGGAGAGAAGCAACACGGAGCAAAAGCTTGTGCATATTTGCTTTTTACTGCAACAGCATTGCTTTCATCATCATTTATACTTTTTTATATTGATGTTAGTGACCCAGATGTTTCTTTTGTGTTGAAAAAAATTTACCCTTCTGTTAATTGGAACAGAGTAACTCGTGGTCTTTTCAGCGGGTACTCCGAACCAGCTGAGGACGAGTGGAAAAATGCATTTGTAATTCCGCTACTAATTTCAAATAATACCATTGTTTATCACATTATTCCAGATACAGATACGGATACAACAACGGGCAGCATTGGCGGTAGAGATTATTTAATCAATTGGATTAAGGAATCTGGAGCATGTGATTGGGTCGCAATGGATTTTTCGCATGAATATATAGACAAATGGGGCATTTATGTCACATTGGATGCTAGAATGGTAAAACCTTAAATTGTTAATTCTATCCCAGCCCAAGCTCCAGGAAAACTAAAGCCATTCGTAACAAACTCCTTTTTTGCCAACCAAAGCGCTTCTTCTAAGGCGCGCTTTTTCGCCAGATGATGGTACATCCGATCCAATAAACGATTGGTTGTACCATTGTCTACGCTCCAGAGTGTACCTACTATTGCACCTACTCCGGCCTGCGTAAAAGAGCGGGCTAGTGAAAAACTTCCTTCACTTCCCGTTTGCCCAAAATTGGACTGACAAGCGGCCAGTACCATCAAATCAATTTTGTCCAGAGACAACGCGCTACAATCAAAGCCATATAGGTATCCCGAGCTTGTGTGGTCGCTTGGAAATTTAAACTTATTGTCCAAGCGATTTTGTAGGCTGCTCTCCGCGTGTACGGATAGCTGTACTAGCCCTTGCAGTTGAGGTAACTGCTGTAAAAATAAATCACGCTTACAATTTTTTGCTTCAAAAACCTGCAAGCGTTGCCCATACATTCCACGCAATGTCGATTTTAATTCTTGGGTTTGCAGCACGTCCGAAGCTGCCCAAAAGGATGCCTCGCCTGAGCTGATTTTACTGAAATCCCGCTTTGATTTTTCGGCATACACCTTCCAGGATGGGGTATACACAATGGGGCCATTCCACAAAAAATATGGGAGAGTTTTGAAATTTAGGTTTTTTGATGAAGCGACTGGTGTTTCCAACAAAGCTTCGAAAGGCAATAAGTGTAAATATTGGTCAGGGATGACAATGGTCGTTTTGGCATCGGCAATTACCGCCTTAACCGGTTTGATCAACTGCTTGAATAAGGTATTCGCCAGAAGGAGGTATTCCTGGTTTTGAATCGCGCTGGGAAAACCAGAAATACCCAAGACGGCTAAAAAACGCTGCACAAAATGCGCCAAACTATCGGTATTCGTTTTTACAAAGCAGGTCTTTTCTTTACTGATGCCAATGGCATAAATTTGCTGTTCTCCCAAGACATATTGAATAAGTTGTTGATTGGGTTGGAGTTGCTTTTTGATCTGGGCAAGGGTGTGGCTGGGTTGTTTATTTATTTTACGATAAGCCAGGGTATCCACTTGCATTTCAGCCAAAGCATCAGTCAATTTTTTTTCTACCTGGTTCAACTGCCGAAATAGCTCCTTATTGCCGCGTTTTGGTTGCTGGCTCGAAACGAAGGACAACTTGTTCCACTCACTTTGTAAGCGGCGCAGCGTATCTCTTTTGGCTACTTGATCAGGGTTTTGTTTGAGCATATCTTGGTACAACAAATGAGATTTGCTACGTTCGCTAAAACGCAAAGCTAAGTTTATGGATTTTTCATCTTTGGTAGCTAGATAATGTTCATGACAAGCTTCTAAGGCATTGGGATAGATTATACCGGCGACCTCGTTTTGAAAACCGATTAGGGCATCTTCTTGGTTGTTCAAAATACTGTTAAAAAAGTGAGCATCAAATAAAGTAAAAAGCTCCAGGGCTTTTTTCAAGGCTTGCTCTTGAGCTATTCCTTTGGAGATTTTGGCCAACTGGAGTTGAAAACCCGCCTGCCAACCACAGCCAATCCACGCTGCTACTTCATTCGTATCCATAGGGACTCCGACAATAGGCTGATAAGTTGCAGTTTGACGCTCGACTTGGTATAATTGGATGTTTTTTTGACAATAATAAATGGACTTAGAATAGTTTTCTAAACGTGCGTAAGTACGCATCAGGAAAAAATATGCTTCATCCAGATGACGACTATGGTAAGGATTATTAGTGTTTTTTCTTAAAAATTGCTCATATGAATGGATAACTGAGAAAGCGCCAGCTTTAGTTGAGTTAATTTCATACGTTGAATCAGCATTGTTTTGTATATAATTATTGAACCCCATTAAACGATCAGGAAACCCAAATATATCTCGGCCTTGTATTTTGATTAATATCTTTAATGCATGGAGATTTTGTTTAAAGGACAGGTTGTATGATGCCCGCACACATAAAATACAAATATCCCGATAACATTCCTGAAGGCGAATACTATTACTAGGTTTGATGAGTTGAATGGCTAAATGGAAACAACTGTCTGCTTTGTCATAATCACTAGCCCCTCGATTTATGGGATCTGCTAGCTTTTTTAAGGCATTTCCCAAAGCCAATAAACACCTACCATGAAAAATTGGTAACTTAAATGGTAGGTTTTGGTAAAGGTACAAAGCTTGGGCAATCGCGCTTTGTGTTTTTTGATAGGCATGATCATTGGTTGATTGTAAGGCCTTACCCAGATACACTTCCCAGGCAAATTTTTCTAACGATGGATTGAATTGAAAAATCGCCTCTGCCTGCTCAATGTACTCATTCACCAACACCTGGGTATAATCAATATCAAACAACACCAACCCCATTTGTGTCAACCCAACCGCCACATAATAATGATTGTTCGTGTACACTTTTTGCAACAAGGGGATCGCCTTTAAAAACTCCTCTTTGGCCTCAAATAATTTCAATTCCTGGTATTCTGCCATCCCTTTTACCAAATGATAGTGGGCTTTAACTGCAGTGCTCCACCTGCTGCTATCTGGAAATGCAGTTCGGAATCTCTGAATCCAAACAAGGCCCCTCTTGGTTTTTTCCAAAGAAAGATTTAAAAAGGCGACTTGTAGGTAGGCGTATTTTTGCTCTGAAGCTGATAATTCAGATTTGTCAATCAGTTGCTCTAGTTGCTGCAATGCCTGTGGAAATTGCAAAGCATACATCTGCCGTTCAACAAGCTCAAAATGTGGAGATGAAAAATAGCTGTGGAAAACCTTAGGTATAGGGTCAGGGTTAATCCTGTTGCATTGCAACAACAAAATGATACTTCCCAAGCTCCAAACAATTCTTAACGAAGGAAACAGGTGCATTCCTGTAATGGCTATTGTAAATTCACGTGATAAAGATATTATATTTTAGTAAATTTTTCCAATTTGTCTCGCCCTGTAGGCGTACCCTCACCGCCCCACCAAAACCCTCCTCACCACCATCCCCCCGTCAAATCCAACCTTCAAAAAATAAACCCCAGCCCCCACTCCCCTGAGCTCCGTTTTTATCCCCCCCTTCAACACTTCCTGTCGCGGCAATCGTAAAACCAACTCCCCCAACGCATTAAAAATCTCAAGAGTCACCTCCATCCGTTCCGGCAAATCGAAAACAATATTAATCAGCCCATCCGTCGGATTGGGTGAAATGTTAATCCGCGCCGCCCAGGGGTGTTCCTTACTCGAACTCAACACCACCCTCGGAACAGTAATGATCGGACTGAGCCGCACACACTGATTTTGATCCCTTACCTCCAATTGGTAATTGCCTGTACTGGCTTTGACCAGATTTTGGGTGCTGCTCACCACCTGCCCCTCGCGCATCCATTGGTAGCCATAAGCAGGAGTGCCCCCATTTACCACCACCTCAATGCCGCCACTGTTTTTTGAACTGGTATCCGCTTTGATGCTTTTTACAGCAATTTTAATGGAATCGGGTTCAGTCAGGACGGCAGAAAATTCCTGCGCACAGCCTGATCCTGAATTCAGTGTAACTTTGTAAGCCCCGGCCTTCAAGTCGGTTCTGCGGCTGCCCGTCCCCCCATCAGACCAGCGGTAGCTGAGGTTGTTGTAGCCCAATTCCTTGATGCGGATGTTCAAAATGCCATCATTACCGCCCTTGCAAGAAACATTTTTTTCAACCAGATCAGCAGCCAGGGTAAATGCCGGATAGACGCTTAGGGTGATGGGTGTACGTTCTGTGCTGACACAACCCGCGCTGCTTTGCGCCTCCACGTAATAGGTGTACACCCCCGGCTGACTCACTCTGGGCAGAAACCGGATTGCATCCACGGCGGGCAATAGCTCATTGGCGCTATTGTACCAATTGGTCGTTACCCCTGCTTGAGGTGCCACCGATAGCAGCGGGGCCAATTGACCACTACAGACCCCTACTTCTGATCTGACCGCAAGGGGCGCATTGGGCCGCGCCAATACGGTGATGGTTTGGGTTAGTGGTTTTACTTCGCACAGGCTTTCATTTTTTGGTGTAACGCTAAGGGTATATTGGCTTGTACCCGTTTTTAAATCTTTTAACTCAATGGAAGCCGCTGTTGACCCATTGCTCCAGGAATAGATGTAGTCGGATAAACTACCATTGTTGACGCTAGCGCTCAAGGTAATGGAGCTACCTGGACACAAGGTGGTGGATTCACTGGCCACCATGCTGGCTACAAACGGCACACATTGTTTCTCTTGGAGTAACACTTCGCTGCGGTATGCAGGACTGCCGACGGACGTGAAAATCAATTTCACCGCTTCACGGGGCTTTCCGCTGCTATTTTTGGCGATGGATAGTTTAAGCTCAGTTGCTTCGGCTGGGTATATGCTTTGGTAGTCAATAATTTTGATGTAATCTACCGCGGGTTCCACTCTGACCCTGAATCGAACATTGGTTTTTAATGCAATCGATTGGGTGACATTTTCATTGGGATTGACGATGAGTTGAGTGGTGCTGAGGGCAAAATGCCGGGGCCGAATGAAGCGAAAGGACTGGATTAAACTTACTCCCCCAGGTTTGTATAGCCCTTTAGCTGTTATCTTACTACTGGGCAAGGGCACTGCATATTCCGGCTGGATTTCTTGGATGTATTGTTGGTCTTTGTCATTGGTTTCAAGGACAATTAAGAGAGAATCGCGGTCTCTGAAGCCACATTTTTGGGCATCGCCCAGGGAGTCCATTCGGAGCTCTTCCATGCTGATGGTTTCCCCGCTGGCATTGGGTTCCCAATACTTTTCGACGGCTCTGGCTTGAGGGCTCAATTGTTCAGGGAAAATGTACAACTTGTCACTTGCCGTCAATTGATTGGCGGCGGCTTTTTTATTGATTTCCAAAATATGCCCTTTCCTTTTGCTTTGTACACAATTGGCATTGAGCGGATCGTAGGCCAGGAAAAAAGGCGCAGCGGTGGCTGGCCGGGTAGTGATTCGGAGGCTGAATGCACCATTTTCGGTAGCAAGGTCGTTTTTGTCCACAATCAAATAATACGTCCCGGGGCTGAGTGGAAAATCCTTTATTTCTCCGATGCCTCCACCTATTGCGGTTTGGGTGTAATCGAGGCAGCCTTTTCCACAAGTGTAACCATAGAGGAATAACCCCATCACCGCATTGGAGCTCAAGGATATGTTGGCTAAAACATTGGAGGGTACCGTGAATTGGAATGCTACATCCTCACCCTGGTAGGTACGCGAACCGTTGTAACAATTGTACCCACTGAAACCACTACTGCCAATGCTGAAATCGTTCTTTTTGCCACTGACTGAGCGGGTAATGCTCGTATTCAGCGGAATGGACTCGGGGTTGGATTCGCAGACACCCTTGGGCGTGATGCTAAAGGTATAAGGGGTGTTTTGGGTATCCAGAATGACGACATAATAAAACCCGGCGGCGCTTGGGCCTAAATCCAGGCTGCCATTCTGAGTAAAACCCAGGCAACTTGTTTTTGCCGTGGAATCACAGCGCAGGATGAACCCACGAATGGTTGACGTGCCATTGCTAGCGTTCAGGTTTAATACAATGGGGCTTTGTGCTGCTTCATTGTTGAACAAAAAAACATCGGCATACAATCTTTTTCCTCCCGAGGAAAAATTGTTAAACGCATCTTTTACACATTGATCCTCATACAGCAAGATTGGAGCCACTTCTGAACGCGACAACTCATTGGAAAAAGTAGTCCCCCTGGAGATAAAAGTCCCGCCGTAATCACAAATATTGGTACAAGCTTGGGTAAACTGAATGTCCAGCGAAAATTTATAGGCATCGACACCTAAAAACTGATCCACCACAGCATAATAAGTGCCGGGATTGAGAAAAACAGTCAGCGTTTCGGTGCCACTGCCTCGGGTCGCACTTGCTCCAACGGCATCTAGTTTGTCGCAGCTTTTGAGCACAAAAAGGCTGAGGTCTTTGGGCCTGAGCTCGCCCGGCTGACTTACTTTTAACGTGACATTTTGGGGTTCAAACACTTCGAATGTGTAGATTTTCTCCGGGCCCGTATGTCCTGGATAATATTTTTCCAGGGCATTTTCTGGTCGCACCCGGTACAGGCTTACTTTGCTGCGGTCTTTGGCCGCAATGCTGGTGGTTCCAACCTGCGGCGCCTGGCAATTCAATGCAGCCAAGCCAGCACAAGGCAAGTCTGCGCAGGAAACATCTATAGAAAACTCCCCAGAGGAATAAAACTCCTGAGAGTCAACAATCAGGTAATAGGTGCCGCCACTAAGCTGGTCACTGAATAAATATTTACTGCCCTTGATCGCCGAAGGAGTGGCTTGCGCCACGCAGGTCATCTCGTAACAGGTCTCGTCCACTTGCACCAGAAACAAGTCAAATTCTTTTTTGCTGCTGGTGTCTACATGTAAACCGACCTGAATGCTGGAACTTGAACCAGGCTCAATTTGATAAATTTTTTCTCGCCCCGAGTAGACCTTAGTCGCGCAGCCGGGGTATTCGTCGATCAGGTTGAGGGTGTTGTCCAGGTTTTCTTTGGCTCTGTATTCTCCGCAGATGATGGAGGAGATGGAACGCTGACAGATGTTGTCGGCACAAGTCAATTTGAGTCGATAGCTCCCGACGGCATCGGCCATTTTTGCATCCACTACGATGTAATAGGTGCCCGCTTCCAGGGATTGCACAAGCTGTTCTTTTCGGGTATTTGAGGTGCTGGACGCCAAACAAGCATCTGCACTCAAGATGCAGGAACCCAGCAAAAATAAGTCCAGGTTGACTCCAGCTTCGGCAATTTGAAGGGAAATGAAGATGTTTCGTGGCTGAATCAACGTGAATTTGTAGACCCGCTCTCTGCCCAAAAAAGAACCACCTTCACTACACTGATAATTGCTGCTGAGGCTGGTTTCAAAATCGGTACTGTCCCGGTAGGTGATGTCACATCCAATGGTTCTCGCTTTGGTGCAAATGGAGGTTTGTTGACCATGGAGGGTATAAACAGCAACAAAACAGCAAAAGATTGCAAGTAAGTGTAGTCTCATAGTATGATGGTGTTTTGTTAGTAGGCTTGATTAAAAAACGCGGTAAGGAGAGATTTGTGTTGGAGAGGAGGGGGATTTTTTTGTTTTTGGGATGAAAATCGGCAAGCCGAAGAGAATGCCTACCGCTTTCGGGAATTGGTACGCCGGGGAAATACCACCGAGGCTAAAAATATTGATTTAAAATTGGCTGTTGTGGATGTTTTTAAGTAAGGGCGCTTATGCTGATTTGCTGACCTGCCAATGCCCACCCTTATCAGGGCCGATCCTTTGGATGGTTCCGTTTTCTTTTAATTTGTTGAGCAAATACTCTACTCCTCTGCGCGTGAGTCCGGTTTCTCTCATCATCTCTTTGCTTGTAGTTTTAGCATTGGATTTAATGAGGAGGAGGATTTTTTCTTTAGAATTTTTCTCCACAGTTTTCTCCACAGTTTTCTCCACAGTTTTTAATGGACGTTGGAATGTCACGGTAAACATCCCTTCCATACTAAATTGGGGTGCTGGCAAATTTGCAGCTTTTATGGATTCGTTCATTCGGTTGATTCCTGATCCGATTTGCTCGACGAGATGCATTTTTGCAAAAAAAAAGAAAATAAGTGGGTTGCGGGAATGGCTGCGCTTGCCAAAATCTGTAGGGCTAATAGCACTTACTAATCCACCAGGATTGCTGATTTCGATGCGGTCAGTAAATAATTCGACTGTAGTCACCGCGCCTTTGTCGTAGTAGTCGCGATGGGATAAGCTGTTGATGATG
>JAIYAV010000331.1 GCA_027488855.1 Saprospiraceae bacterium | reverse complement strand
TCTGCAATTGCTGGAATACCAACGTTTTTCTTTGTTCCTGGGTAGCTCCGTGCAAGGAACTACTCATGAAACCTTTGAGGGCAAAATGGGATGCTTCCACATTGGAATGGTCGTACAATTCGCTGATGGGGCCAACATTGCTGAATACCGAGCCCGAGTATTTTTTCTCCCGCCAAAAAGCCCGGGGATAAGTGATGGCTACTTTGATGGATTCGCCCATCCAGGTATGGGTTTGTTGGGCTTTTTGCACCAGGGTTGTTGGCAAGGCTGGCTGGAAGCTAAGTTTTTCAACCAGTAACTTCGGCGGAATGGTGGATACCAATACATCCGCAGTGAAGCGTTGATTAGCGCTTTCTACACTAAAAACACCATCGTGGTAAACTATTTTTTGGACGCGTTGCTCCAAGTGGAGTTGATCGGGGGCTAAGTGGCTCAGTAGTTTGTTGATCAAAACGCTGCTGCCCCCCGCAATGCGCAGGTTGGGCGCTTGGTCTGGCAGTAGAAAAACCTGCGGCGGCGAGGTGGAAATGGGTTCGTAAAAAGTGTACCCTTGCAGAAATTGCTCAAAAACGGGCAGCTCCAATTCGTTCAGCAAAGCAACTAAAGTTTCGTGCTTTTCGCCCAGCCAGGTCGCCCCCATTTCTACGGGTGCTTCACCGTCAGGATATAGGGTGTGAATGCGCCCACCCGGGCGCTCACGAGCCTCGATGAGGGTGGCCGAGATGCCTGCTTTTTTGAGTTGATAAGCCAGGGTAAGGCCAGTCAAACCAGCACCTAAGATCAATACATTTTTCATGGGGCAAAAATAGGGAATTATTGTGGGAGCTGGATTGAGTGGGATACTCAGACGGCCATTTTTACTTAAATTAGCCACTCAAACCGCTGCATCATGAAAATTCTACCATTGCTCATCCTGCTCTTCGTACTAAACAGTATACCTGCTGTAGCTCAGGATATTTTTGACCAAAAAAACCTCACGGCCTGGTGCATCGTTCCCTTCGACAAACTGAAGCGCGGCCCAGAGGAGCGGATTGCCATGCTGGAAAAATTGAACTTCCAGCAGTACGTGTACGATTGGCGCAGCGAGCACATCTCTACTTTTGACCAGGAAATCAAGTTGGCCAAACAGCACAACATCGTCATGGAAGGCGTTTGGCTTTGGGTCAACAGTCAGGTGGACAAAACCGGGCAATTGAGTGCCGACAACCAAAAAGTGATCGACATTGTAGCCAAAAACAAGCTCAAAACCACCTTTTGGCTGGGTTTTGACGATGGCTTTTTTGAAGGATTGACCCACCATGAAAGGGTGGCCAAAGGGGCCGGGTTTTTGAAATACCTACATTCCATCCTGACGCCTTTGCAGTGCAAAATTGCCTTGTACAACCACGGCGGCTGGTTTGGCGAACCAGAAAACGAAATTGAAATCATCAAAAAAGCTGGGCTGAAAGGCGTCGGCATCGTGTACAGTTTTCACCACGGCCATCACCAAATCAACCGCTTTCACAGCATGTTGAAAAATATGCTGCCCTACCTAATTGCCATCAACTTAGATGGTATGGATTTGAGCAAAGGCCAAATTCTCCCGATTGGCAGTGGGAAAAGTGAAAAAGAGATGATTCAATTGATTCGTGAAAGTGGCTACAAGGGGCGGATCGGGATACTGGGGCACCGGGATGAAGAAGATGTGGAAGTGGTGCTGCGGGGGAATTTGGAGGGGTTGAGAGGGTTAGTGAATTAACTGCCCAAAATGTGCGACTTCTCCGAAGTCGTAAAATCTTAACTACTACCATTTTCTACAAATATGTGACTTCTCCGAAGTCATTGGATCGACTTCGGAGAAGTCACACATTTGTAGAATTTGTTGCAATGGAGTTTTTTTTACGACTTCGGAGAAGTCGCACATTATTCATTGTCAGTCCAATTAATTCAAAATGTCTTAATCAAAAATTCATACGTTCCCGCCTTTAACTGCCGCAGCAGCACATTTTTGCCCGCATTATCCAACGCCTGCCCCTTAACCCACACCTTTTGCCCCGGCAAAAGCTCTAAACTCAAACTGGCACTACTATTCGGTGGCACAACTACTTTGTATACCGTACCTGCCGCCGTCCTTTCCCAACTCGATACCAATTCCCCCTGTGGCGTTTTAAAACTGGCCTGAAAACGATCCAAACCCTTCACAAAATGAGGGTTGAGCAGAATGTTTTTAAAGCCCGGCACCGCTGGGTCCGGCTTGATGCCCCCCAGTGCCTTGTAATACCAGGCCCCAATTTCTCCAAACATGATGTGGTTCATGGAAATGTCCGATTGGGCGTCGATGGGCCAGTTTTCGTAGAGGGTGGTGGCCCCATTTTTGATCCACCAACCCCAGGAAGGGAAATCTTCTTGTGCGGCGATTTGGTAAGCCAGGTCGGCGTAGCCATTGTCGCTGAGGGCGTTGAGGATGGTTTTGGTGCCGAGGAGGCCCACGTCCAGGTGCGCACCATCGGCTTTGACCCTTTGCGCCAAGTTGGCGGCTACCTTGGCCTGGAGTTCGCTGGGTACAATTCCCCAATGGAGCGGGGCGCTCATTTCGGTTTGGGTGCCGTTGCCGTAGATACCCGTTTCCCGGTTCAGGTATTTGGCATTGATGGCGGCTTTAATTTGGGTGGCCAGCGCAGAATAGGTGGCATAGTCCGCTCTTTTATTCAAGAGTTGCGCCGTTTTGGCCAAAATCGTCGCATCCACGTAGTAATAAATCGAGGAGGTCAGTTCTACTGGCGCTTTGGATTTCACAGGCACCCAATCCCCGAGTCCCCAACTGGTCAAATTCCCCTGGCTGCGGGCGCTGATGGCATCCACGTAACGTTTGATGTTGTCGTAGCAGTCTTCCAGCAATTTGGAGTCGCCGTAAAACAGGTATATGTTCCAGGGGATGATCGCGATGGTACTCGTCCAGTCAGGGCCATTGCCCCATTCGTAACCCCAGCCGCTGGTAGGGATGATGGAGGGTAAAACGCCGTTGGGTTGTTGCTCGTCGCGGTGATCAGCCAGCCATTTTTCGTAAACGGTGATGCCGTCAAAATTGTACAAACCCGTTTCGCTGGCGATGTGGGCATCTCCCGTCCAGCCGTTTTTCTCCCTTTGGGGGCAATCGGTGGGGTAGCCAAAAAGGTTCGAAAGGTAGGAATTGTTGGTGGCAAACCAGATTTTGTCGAGGGTGGAGCTGCTCGATTGCACCTGTCCCAGCACAGGCAAATCGCTGTGCATGAAGTAGCCTTTGAGGCTGTTTTCCGAGAGGGAGATGGCCTTATTGCTGGTCACCTCCACGTATTGAAAACCCTTGTAGTTGAAGCGGGGCATAAAACGCTCCTCACCACGGCCACTCAGGATGAAAATGTCCGTCTGGAAAGGGTCGGTATTGTCGGTGGGGCGGTAATGGACGTCGATGTTTGACATGTCGGAGCGGCCTTCAGCATTGAGGCGTTCGGTATGCCGGAGCCGAATCCGGGTGCCTGCTGCGCCACGTACGCGTAAGCTGACCACGCCAGAAATGTTGCGGCCCAGGTCGTACAAATAAGTGGTGTCGTTGATTTTGCGCATGGATTTTGCAGCGATTTCCTCCACGTCGCGGATGGGGTGCATCATTTGGGCAACCAGGTTGATACTGGGTGCAGGGCGCAGAATCACTGTTTTCCATTGGGCATCGTCAAAATTGGGCTGATTCCAGTTGGGCTGCTCCAGGCGGGCGTCGTAGTGTTCGGCGGTATAAATGCTGTTAAAAATGATGGGACTAAGGTCCGTTTTCCAGTCTTTTCCGGAACTTATGGTTTCTACCGATCCGTCGGTGTAGGTGATGCGCAAATCGAGACAAAAGGTGGGCCGGTTGCGCCAGGGTGCCTCGTGAAAAAACCATACTGCGGTCGATTGATGGTTGTACCAGCCATTGCCCAATAAAACCCCAATGGCATTTTTGCCGCTTTGGACTTGTTTGGTCACGTCGTGGGTCACATACATGGTGCGCCGATCGAAGCGGGTATACATGGGATCCAGGCGGTGATTGCCGATGGCCTGGCCATTGATCGACAATTCGTACAAACCCGCCACGGCGATGTAGGCACGAGCCGAGCGGATGCTTTTATTGGTGTTAAAGGTTTTGCGGAAATAGGGAGCGGGTTTGAGGTTGACGTCGCGGGTATCCGAAATCCAGGAGCCTTTCCAATTGCTGGCTTTTTGCATACCTGTTTCAAAATTGGCGATGGGGGACACTGTGCGTTGACCATCTACACCCCAGGAGGCTATGGCCCAGTAGTACTTGCTGAAGGCTGGTAAGGTTGGGCCTGTATAGGAAATAAGCGTTTTGTTGGAAGCCACTTTAAGGGAATTCCAGATCAATGCTTTGCCTTGAAGCAGGCCCGCCGAATCGGTTCCAACCCAAATTTGGTAAGCAGTTTGGCTGGCTCCGGGGCGAGGATCTTCCAAGCGCCAGCTGAAGCGCGGATGGGCAGCGTCTACACCTAAGGGGTTGACGAGGTATTCGCAGCGGAGTTCAACGGGTTTGGCGAAACTCTGGCTAAGGGTTAGAATAAAGCATGCACTTAGCAGACAAAATCCCAAATGTGTAGATGTAGGTCTCATAAATAAAGGGATATTTAGAGGTGTCATGAACGATTGTTAGATTAGAGCGCTTGAATTGCCTCCAGCTTTAGCTGGTGGATAAGCAGTGAACTCTATTTTTTGGCTTTAGCCCATTTGCAAAATGAGATTTTGGCTAAAGCCCATTCAAGTTCAGGCATTCGATCCACCAGCTAAAGCTGGAGGCAATTCATACGCTTCGAACCCAAGATTTGAGAAAGCTTATTTCAAAAAACTTCATAACACTTCTAACGCGGAAGAATATCAAGCAATCCAAAGCGGCGAGGCCGGTGAAAAGCCGGAGTTTTACCACTCATCGTGGGGCTCCAACAGAGGAACGCGCAATTGTCTACATTGCATTTCCAATTTTGCTCGCTCGGCATTTTTTTGGCCACAATGCGGTAAAAATTGATGCGGTACTGTGAAGATTTTTCCGCCGAAATCAAACTCCAGGGAATCGACAAAGTGCCCGACCAGGCTTGTTGCCCCTTAGTGACCTGGTGCAGGATTTTACTGCTGGCAGGATCGATCAAGTCCCCTTTCATGTCACTTTTTTCGCCAAGGGAAGGATTCGAAATTTTACCCACCCAAATGGCATTGTTGGGATTGATTTCGAGCTCTAGGTACTGAGCTGGGTCGGCATTCCCAGCAGCAATGAATACCTCAAACACTTCTTGATTGTACAATGGGAGGTTGTGCTCCATGTAGGTATTTTGCGCTACGTACTCGTCTTTTTCACACAAAAAAGCGACGTGTAGGTAGTCCTCATCCGCTTTTAATTGCACCGAGGTTGGGTAATCGGCGGCAGCGCCATCGGTGGAGTGGAAAAAAGTGGAAGTCTCCAGAGGCGTCCATTGGCCAGGCCGGAGCTGGATGGTTTTGGTGTTTTGTTCGTGCATGTTGACAAAAAATAGCAGTAGAAAAAGGTGTAGCATAAATCTTTGGCTTAAAGCTGTGATAACAAATATAATCAGGTATGTCGGATTTTAGCGCTTAAAAACAAAAAGCTGCACGGTACCAGATAAAACTGTACCTTTGTAGTGATTTTAAAATACTTGATGTTGATTTGTAGCTCAAGATACGGAAGAGCCACTTTTACATTTGTTTTTCCGGCTCGGTATTTTTGCCTTGCTCACCTTGTGATTCATTCAATTTCAGGAGATTACGGTGCAAACTGGAGAAAGCCCATCTTTCCCCTTGCTGTACCATTATTGCTACTGAGACAGATGCCACGGTAGCAGCTAACATTACCACATGACTTTTAAGGATTTAAATTTGATTGACCCCATCCTGCGCGCGCTGGAAACGGAGGGTTACACCACTCCAACACCCATTCAACAACAAGCCATTCCCATTCTTCTACAGCGAAAAGACCTGCTGGGTTGTGCACAAACCGGGACCGGGAAAACGGCAGCTTTTGCCATTCCGATTCTCCAATTGTTGCACAATGACGGCGTGCCCACCATCGGGACTCGCCAAATCAGAGCTTTGATTCTCACCCCCACCCGTGAACTGGCCATCCAGATCAACGAAAGTTTCAGTGCCTACGGACGGCATACCAACTTGCGGCACGGGGTGATTTTTGGTGGAGTCAACCAGACCAAACAAGTAGAAAACATCCGCCGGGGTTTGGACATTTTGATTGCCACTCCCGGGCGTTTGCTCGACTTGATGAACCAGAAATTGGTCAGCCTGCAATACCTCAATACCTTCGTGTTGGATGAAGCCGACCGGATGTTGGACATGGGTTTTGTACACGATGTAAAACGGATCATCAGCAAATTGCCTGAACGTCGGCAAACCCTGTTTTTCTCGGCAACCATGCCCCCGGAAATCCAGAAACTGGCCAATACAATCCTATACAACCCTGCTAAAGTAGAGGTTACCCCCGTTTCGTCTACGACCGAAACCGTGGAGCAGCTGGTTTATTTTGTGGAAAAAAGAGACAAACGTGAACTCTTGATCCAGTTGCTGAAACAAGCCAAGATCAAGTCGGTGCTGGTCTTCACCCGTACCAAACACGGTGCTGATAAAATCAACCGCGACATTGTCAAGGCGGGGATCCGTTCGAATGCCATTCACGGCAACAAATCACAGAATGCGCGTCAAAGTGCACTTACTGGGTTTAAAGAAGGTAAGATTCGTGTACTGGTCGCTACCGATATTGCGGCGCGGGGCATTGATGTAGAAAGCCTCAGCCACGTGATCAACTATGATTTGCCCAATATCCCCGAAACCTATGTACACCGGATTGGTCGTACCGGGCGGGCAGGGGCCAGCGGGATCGCACTGTCCTTTTGTGACAGTGAAGAAAAAGCATATTTGCGCGACATCAATCGGCTGATTGCCAAAAATATTCCTACGATTACCTACGCGCCGAACATGCAGCTGAAGTATTAAAAACCAGAGATCGGTAAAAATAAAAGCGCTAATCGTCTGAAAAGTATATCTTTAGGGCGATTAGCGCTTTGTTTTTTGTTCCAAGTTTCAGTAAAAATGTACTTTTCATTGCCGGGTTGATGCTGCATTTTTGTAGCATCAATAATCATTAACGGCAATGATGATGGGGACTCAAACAAAACTCTAACAAACCGCCAGTTCGTTTTACCTTTCGTACACTAAGTAGTAAGCACAAAGAACCAAGGCAGCACCAATGATGCTCGTCAACAATTGACGGGGTGCTGATTTATTGCTGCTCCCTTGTTGTTCTTTGTGCTGTAAGTAGTTGACCACATTAAATCAATCATTTTGAAGGGCTATTTTTTCTTCATCCTTCGTTAAAAAGCCTCGCCGATGCGCTGCATCGCCTACGTTTTTTGCCT